>JACPGG010000109.1:9208-34243 GCA_016182545.1 Ignavibacteriales bacterium | reverse complement strand
GTCACTACGATGTTCAACCGGTCGATCCGTTGAACTTGTGGCAGACGCCGCCATTTGAGATGTCGATACGCGACGGGAAAATTTTTGCGCGTGGTTCTGCCGATGACAAAGGGCAGGTGCTCGTTCACTTCAAAGGGATCGAAGCGTTGATGAAAGAGCAAGGTAAACTTCCCGTGAATATCAAGATGCTGATCGAAGGGGAAGAGGAAGTGGGAAGCGCGAATCTTGATAACTTTGTGAAAGAGCACAAAGATCTTTTGAAAGCCGATCTTGTCTTGATCTCCGATTCTTCGATGTTCGGTCATGGCGTTCCCTCCATTTGTTATGCGCTGCGTGGATTATCATACCTTGAAATTGAAGTGACCGGTCCTAACCGCGATCTACATTCGGGCTCGTTCGGCGGTTCGGTGCACAATCCTATTCAGGCGTTGACAGAATTGATCGCTTCTCTGCACGATAAGAACGGGCGCATCACCATTCCCGGTTTTTATAACGATGTCCGTCCGCTGTCAAAAGAAGAACGAAAAGCTTTTGCGAAACTACCGTTCAAAGAAAAACAGTACGCCAAGGAGCTTGGTGTGAAGGAATTGTACGGCGAAAAAGGATTTTCATCGCTTGAGCGAGTCTGGGCGCGACCAACATTGGAATGTAACGGAATCTGGGGCGGGTACATCGGTGAAGGGGCAAAGACAGTGTTGCCATCAAAAGCATTTGCAAAAATTTCCTGCCGCCTTGTGCCGGATCAAACATCAGGTAAGATTGCAAAACTTGTTGAAAAACATTTGAAGAAAATTGCTCCAAAAACAATTGATATCCAGGTCCGAAATCTGCACGGCGGCGAAGCGGCAATAACCCCCATCAACAGTCCCGGCGTTAAAGCCGCAGTGGCGGCGGTTGAAAAAGGATTCGGCAAGAAGCCGTTGTATCAGAGGGAAGGGGGATCGATCCCGATCGTGGTACAATTCAAGAAATTGCTTGGATTGGATACCGTGCTGCTCGGTTTCGGCGTGCCGGATGAAAATGCTCATTCTCCCAATGAATTCCTCCTTGTGGATAACTTTTACGGAGGTATAAAAACGTCGGTTCATTTCTTCAATGAACTGCCGAATTATTGGGAGAAGAAAGGGGCAAAAAAATAACTGGCACGAAAATGGCGATAAGCGACCATCGCCATTTTTTTTAAAAAATTAATGCTGAAGTAACATACAATTGTTATATTGCATCGCACAAAAAATGTTAATCCACTATTCCACCACTTAATTTTGTTCGGAGGTATTATGAGACGTCAGATATTCATGATTCTCTTCGTGTTGATGAGTTTTGCGGCAGTTGCAGTATCTCAGAATTCGGTTACCGGTACGGTAACGGATTCTGAAACAGGTTTAGGACTTCCATCGGTCAATATTTCACTTGTTGGAACACGATATGGTGCAGTATCCGACCTTGACGGAAAATTCGTTGTCGAAAATGTCGACAACGGCACGTACCAGATCAAAGCATCTCTTCTCGGTTATTCACCGGTGACCCGATCGATCACTGTCAATGGAGCCGATGTATCGATAAATTTTGCGCTCCGACAAACAACCGTGCAAGTCGGTGAGGTGGTGGTAGAGGTGAACAGAGCACGTGAACGCGAAACACCGGTGGCATTTTCGAATGTCGGAAAAGAGCAGATCGACGAAAGAATTCACGGACAGGATGCACCGTTGCTTTTAAAAGGAACACCCGGGCTTTACGCATTTTCAACTGATGGAGTAGGAAACGGCGAGGCAAAACTTTTTGTCCGCGGGTTCAATCAGAATTATGTTCAAGTGCTCATCAACGGCATTCCGACCAATGATCCGGAATCAAATTCGGTGTACTGGTCCAATTGGGGATCGGTCTCCGCATCCGCGGCATCAGTTCAAGTGCAGCGCGGAGCTGGTTCTTCGCTGTATGGAGCAGGTTCTTTTGGCGGTTCCTTTAATATAGTAACAGGCGAAGCAAGACCGCGTTCTCATTACGGCGTAAACCTTTCGTTAGGAGATCCTGTCAACACGATGTACGGTATAGATTTGAACAGCGGTCTCATTGACGATCAGTTTGCGGTTTCATTTCGGTTTGACAAAAAGGTTGGAGAAGGAAATCGACTTGGCGCACGATACGAAGGATACAACTATTATCTCTCAGGTTCATGGTTCATTAGTGAACAACAATCGTTGAAAGCTGTATTACACGGTGCACCGCAGGAACATGGATATTCATTCTCGAACGATATCTCATACTTCAAGTATTTCAATTTTAAAGCAAATTCAGCACCTTGGTTGCCGATGAGTGCTGTAAATGGCTTACCGGCAAATGCAACGGATGGGAAGTCAAATTACGGTCTTAAAGACGGACGTCGGGAATTAGTAACAGATGATTATGTGACATTGGCACATAATCATTTTCACAAACCGCAAGCTGAACTTCATTACAATTACGAATTTGATAAACAAACTGCGTTGAGAGCAACGCTCTTTTATTCCAAAGGACGAGGGGGTGGCTCCAGTTACAATACACCTTCAGGTACAGGAAATGTTCCAAATTCACTACGTGACCCTGATGGATCAATTACAAATGCTTTAGTTGCAGATACTATCTATCTCAGAAGCGCTTATCAAAGGGATAGCTATTCTATGCATCAACAAGGAGGGATTTTAGCGAGTTATGAGTTCCAACCAATTGCAAACCTTCGTACAACCGCTGGGTTAGAGTATCGCTCCTGGACAGCAGATCATCCTGGACATTTTACTAATCTTTACGGTAAAACAAATATTTTTGAACAACGATACTTGTTTTATGATAGTACGGGTGGAACCCAAGGTGTTGGCAGTGCATCGAATACGTTTCGTAGACGCAATTATCAAGGAGATGTATCTCAAGAAAGCGACGTGGCATTATTTGGTTGGGATTTATCGACAACTGATCCAACATACAGATCACAGTATCGTAACTATCTAGGTGAAACGCCCCAGTACACAATATTTGCTAACGCAACATACAATGTGGTTCCCGAGTTAACCTTGTCCGGTACCTTGCAATATGTATGGTATCAGTATCATCTCAAAGAAAATATGCCAAGTGAAAATGCAACAGGCCGAAGGCTGATGGCTGCAGAAAAAACAGCACGCGGATTAGGGCAAGATGCTTCTAAAGAAGGGCCGACAGCGAGCGGGAAATTTCTTATGGCAGGGTACACCAATGCAACAAGTAATACGATTGCTAACTGGTACGAATTTGATTTGATTGATATAACTAGAGAGCGTGGATTTATCCAGCCTAAAGTCGGTGCGAATTATAATGTCACGGAAAATATAAATATGTTCGGTAATTATTCGCATGTTGAAAGATTTGTTGACCTTGGTGTGTATTACAATCAGGGAGCACTAAACCCAAATGCAAAAGACGAAGTTTCAAATCAGGTTGAGGTTGGATTCGGCTGGACATCTGCTGAAGTCAATGGAAAGTTGAATCTCTATAACATTATTTGGGACAATAAAACTGCCCGTATTACGGATCAAAGTCAATCAGGTCAACCTGGGTTTGATAGGAATGGAAATAAATCTATTCTAGTCGGAACGGCTTCATATCAAGGTGTTGAGGTTGAGTTAAATTCAAGTCTTGGTCGATTGATAGACGTTTTAGAAGGATTTGAACTTCGTGGCTCATTAAGTCTTTCAAAAAATATATGGACGGATGTATTACCTGAGGCGGCAAAAGGTGCTACTGGAACGCGAACAATTTTCAATTCTAGCGCCAGAAACGCAGCCGGCACAACCGACACATTGTTTGTTGATGAATTAAAAGATACGCACGTCGGCGGACCGCCACAAACAATGGCTTCTATTGGTCTCACATACCGATGGAACGATTTCTTTGTGGGACTTGATGCGAACTACTACGACAACCACTATGGACTTGACGGCGATACTTATATGCGAGTCGACGGTTCGTGGAATTCGACAAAGACTGCGTTCACATACACGCTTGACCAAAAATTGCCCTCAAGAACGGTGATCGACGCACAGGCAGGATATCGCTTCTCAGTATCAGGAATCAGAGGAATGGTTTCAGGACAGGTACTGAATATTTTTGATAAGGAATATCTTGCTGATGTCGATAACTTTGGTGTCATTCCGGGCGGGCTTCGCTCGTTCCGTTTGAATCTTGGAGTATTTTTATAGACCAAGATTAAACCGGATGGTATTTCTTCCAAGCCCCGCACTCATTGCGGGGTTTTTTTGTTTTTGGAGATGCCGAGAAGAATTGGTATTTTACAGTGCAAACCACATAGAAACATAGTCCATCCCGATGTATCGGGATTGTCCCCGATGTGACTATGTGGTTTAAAGTTTCTATGAAAATTTATACAAAAACCGGCGAAAAAGGTGAGACGGCGCTCTTCGGCGGTGAACGTGTGCCGAAAGATGCACTCCGTATTGAAGCATACGGCACCGTTGATGAACTGAATTCGCTGCTCGGTGTGGTTCGTTCATTGAAGCCGAAGAAAAAGATCGATTCGATCGTTGATCTGTTGCAGCACCAACTCTTCGAGCTCGGTGCCGATCTGGCAACTCCGAAAGGAACGAACGATTCTCATATTCCGAGGATCACCGCGGCACATGCGGGGGAGTTGGAGAAGGTAATTGATGCATTGGAGAGCAAACTCAAACCGTTGAAGGTCTTTATTCTTCCCGGCGGTTCAAAGTTGGCTTCTCACATCCATCTTGCACGAACTGTCTGTCGGCGTGTGGAACGGACAGTCGTCCGGCTCTCACGGAATGAAGAGATCGGAGAAGATGTCATCATTTATCTGAACCGTCTTTCCGATCTTCTATTTGTCATGGCGCGGTTCGCGAATCACATTGAAAAGCATCCGGAGATCGAGTGGAGCGGTGCGAAAAGAAGAAACAAGAAATAAAAATCAGTTAAAAAAGGATACGTGACGAGATGTTAAAATTTTTCAGCAAATTGTTCGGCAGTAAAAAAGAGCACGATGTTTCGAGACTGCTTCCCCTGGTTGAGGAGATCAATGCTCACTATGCAACGCTCCAATCTTTGAGCGATGACGAACTGCGTGCCAAGACAGCCGGATTCAAAATGAGGATCGCAGAAGCAGTGAAAGAGATTCGGGAGAGAATCAATGAGATTCAGACTCAGTTGACAACGGAATCCGATCCTTTTAAACGTGAAGATCTCTTCACCGAGTTGGAATCTCTCGAAAAGGATGAACACACAACAATTAAAGAGACCCTCGACGAAATCTTACCCGAAGCATTCGCTGTCGTCAAAGACACGTGCCGCCGATTGGTCGGACAGGAATGGGATGTCGTCGGTCATAAGATGAAATGGGAGATGATTCCGTACGACGTGCAGTTGATGGGCGGTATCGTGCAGCACGAAGGGAAGATCTCCGAAATGGCGACAGGCGAAGGGAAAACCCTCGTTGCCGTTGCTCCGATGTATTTGAATGCCCTCGCAGGGCGCGGAGTTCATCTTGTCACTGTGAACGATTATCTCGCCCGCCGTGACAGCGAGTGGATGGGAAGAGTATTCTTGTTCCATGGAATGACTGTCGGATGCATTGTGCAGAATCAGAATCCGTTCGTCCGTCGCGAGCAGTACAATTGCGACATCACCTACGGAACGAATAACGAATTCGGTTTCGACTATCTTCGCGACAATATGGTCCATGTGTCCGATGAGATGGTGCAGCGCGGTCATTACTATGCGATTGTGGACGAAGTGGACTCGGTGTTGATCGATGAAGCCCGTACACCGCTGATCATCAGCGGTCCCGTGGAAGTGGATGACCACAAATTCAACGAAATGAAACCGCGTGTTGAACGGCTTGTGAGCACGCAGCGGAACTTTGTTGCAAAGATCGTTGGTGAAGCTGAAAAGTTGCTCGCCGAAGGGAAGGAGAAAGAGGCGGGGATCCTTTTACTGCGCGGATATCGCGGCGATCCGAAAAATAAAAAATTAGCAAAGATGTTTGCCGAAGGTGCGCCGAAAAAATTGATGCTCCAAACCGAGGGTGAATACATGGCGGAGCAGAATAAACGGATGCATGAGATCGATGATGAACTGCTCTATGCGGTGGACGAGAAGAATCATTCGATCGATCTGACCGAGAAGGGGCGCGAATTTCTTGCCAGCGGCATGGACAAAGATATGTTCATTCTCCCCGATATCGGTTCCGAAATGAGCGCGCTTGAAGGTGATGCGTCGATTCCGATTGAACAAAAGCAATTGAAGAAAGATGAACTCAACAAGATCTACGCTGAACGGAGCGACAGGATCCATACCGTACGTCAATTGTTGCGAGCGTATTCGCTGTATGAAAAAGATGTTGAATATGTGGTAACGGACGACGGAAAAGTGCAGATCGTTGATGAATTTACCGGACGCGTTCTTCACGGCCGGCGATATTCCGACGGACTGCATCAGGCGATCGAAGCGAAAGAGGGGGTGAAAGTTGAACGTGATACGCAAACTCTCGCAACGGTAACGCTGCAAAACTATTTCCGTCTCTATAAAAAATTGGCGGGAATGACCGGAACCGCTGAGACTGAATCGGCGGAATTCTTCGACATCTATAAACTGGATGTTGTTGTCATCCCGACCAACAAAAAAATCGTCCGCCAGGACCTGAACGATTTTGTGTACAGGACAAAACGGGAAAAATTCAACGCGGTGATCGGGGAGATCAAAACTCTTCGTGAAAGAAAACAGCCTGTCCTTGTCGGTACCACCAGTGTTGAGGTTTCGGAAACGATCAGCAGAATGTTAAGCCGCGAAAAAATTCCTCACAACGTGTTGAATGCCAAACAGCATCAGCGGGAAGCAGAGATAGTCGCAAACGCCGGATTAGGTGGTGGGGTAACGATTGCAACCAACATGGCGGGCCGCGGCACCGATATCAAACTCGGTCCCGGTGTCGTTGAAGCAGGCGGACTTGCGATCGTCGGAACCGAACGGCACGAAGCGCGTCGCATCGACAGGCAGTTACGCGGACGTGCGGGACGACAGGGCGATCCGGGCATGACACGATTCTATTTGTCGCTCGAGGACGATCTGATGAGACTCTTCGGCAGCGATCGTGTTGCAAGCATTATGACGAAATTGGGGGCGGAGGAAGGCGAAGTGATCGAGCATCCGATGATCACCCGCATGATCGAACGCGCGCAGAAAAAAGTGGAGGAGAACAACTTCGGAATCCGCAAGCGGCTGCTTGAGTACGACAATGTGATGAATCAGCAGCGTGAAGTGATCTACGCGAAACGCCGTCACGCATTGCTCGGTGAGCATCTGGAAGATGACATTTATCAGATGCTGGATGATTATATCTCGGATGTTGTCGAACGCCATTACGATCCCGGAACCATCGACGAGATGAAAGACGAATTACGGACGAATCTCCTGATCGATATCCAGATGACGCCGGCTGAATTTCAATCGCTCGGCGCAAACGGCGTGATGGAAAAGGTGATGGAATCTGCACGCGAATTCCTGAAACGGAAACGCGAGACAGTCGGCGACGATGCGATGAAGTTCATTCAAAAGATCGCGTTGTTGCAAGTGATCGACTCGAGATGGAAAGAGCATTTGCGTGAAATGGACGATCTGAAAGAGGGAATCTATCTTCGCGCATACGGTCAAAAGGATCCGATCCTTGAGTACAAATCCGAAGCGTACCGCATGTTCATCGAATTGATCGGCATGATCAACAGGGAAGCGCTCAATCTTGTCTTCAAACTCTTCCCGGAAAATCAACAACACCTGCAGGCGCAACAGCAACGGCGTAGTCTTCAACAGGAGCGAATGAAACTGACTCATGCCGCATCGACAGGGATGGGAATACAGGGGACAATCGACGGAGAAGACGGACAGCCGCAGCGGCAGCAGCAAGCGCCGGTGGTTCAACAAATTATTGCCGGCGAGAAAGTCGGACGCAACGATCCGTGTCCGTGCGGCAGCGGGAAAAAATACAAACAATGTCACGGCAAGAACGCGTGAAGCGATCGGTTGACAACAGGAACAATTGCGATGGTCGGGAATATGTGCCCGGCCATTTCTTTTTTATACTCTGTATTCTTGCAGTGTTGAGCAGCTGTTCGTCCGGTAATTCAGTGACAGAATTATGCAAGGAAAAATTATCTGCTCCTCTTCAATCGATGATATCCGATACGATTGAAGATTCTGTCCGAATCGCTGTTACTGTGATTCTGTCGGACAGCACGGATATCGTCCGATCATTTCCGATGCTTTCTGTCCCCAACAGTAAAGTTGCGCTCGGTCATTTGACGAAAGATGAAATTTCTTCATTGTGTAGGCACAAGAATGTTCAGTATATTGACATTCCGAAAATACGGTTCCCAAATAAATAACATCCCCGGAGGGTCTATGGTATTGCGGTTACTCACTGTTGTTCTGGTTTCGCTCTCAATTGCGACGGCACAATCATATAACAAAGGAAAAATTGATTTCCGTCTTTGGGATGACATTGAGCAATCATTGAACAATGCATCTGCAACCTCCACGTCAAAATTCTTCAAATCGAACGGCGGTGTGAAAAGTGCGGATGTCATCGTCTACTCGACATCGGTTGCCGAGGCACGCAATGCCGGAATTGAACCGATATCTGTGTACGAAAATTTTTATACTGCAAAAATTACAGCCGATCAAATGATGGCTCTGAGCGATCTTCAGTCTACCGTCTACATTGAAGCACCCAAAATGCGATACCCGAAATTAAACGTAAGTCTTGTTGAGATGAAAGTTGATAAACTTCATGCCGGTCAGGTAAACAGTACAGCCTATAAAGGAAGCGGCGTTATTGTGGGAATCATCGACAGCGGCATCGATTGGAAGCACCACGATTTCCGGTCGGACAGTGACACGACAAAATCACGGATTCTTTTTCTTCGCGATATGACGACTGGAAAAGAATTCACACAGACACAGATCAACAACGAGCTGGACGGAACTCCTGCAAATGTCGTAGATGAAGAAGATTTTTCGGGACATGGAACGCATGTTGCCAGTACTGCTGCGGGTGACGGTTCCGCTTCAAGCGGAACATACAAAGGCGTTGCGCCCGAAGCGGATCTTATCATAGTAAAGGCGGGCGACGAGGGTTTTTCAACAACCAATATAATAAATGGCATCACGTATATCCGCCAAAAAGCTGTCGCAGCCGGCAAATCGTTCGTTATCAATATGAGTCTCGGCGGGCATGATGGAGCACATGACGGTACTTCTGCTGAAGAGGCTGCGGTAGAATCGGAATTGAGTACGGCAGGGCGACAGATTGTAATTGCGGCTGGCAATGAAGGCTCCGACCCGATCTATGGCGGAGCAACTCTTGCACAAAGCGCAAATAAGGTCTTTACCGTTGACGTTCCTTCGTTTACGCCAAACGCTGGTGCCGCGAATGATTTTGTGTACTTAACGATGTGGTACAAGAACGGAGATAATTTCACAGTCTCGGTAAAAACACCGGATAATACAACAGTGCAGGCAGCAACCGGAGCTTCGCAAAATGTTTCCACTGCAAACGGTCAAGTCCATATAGTGAACGGAACGGGAGCGGTAAATTCCAAAGGTGCAAAAGAATGTTTTATCGAAATATATGATGCTGATGCCGGAACGACTCCGACCGTGAGTACATCATGGACGATCACGGTGACTGCTGGATCCGTTCCTCAAGGTGGAACATTCGATATATGGCTTGCCGCGTCATCGATGGGTGCTGAATTCCTTACCGGGAATTCATTCTCGAAGTTGGTTGGTATGCCGGGAACTGCTGAAGGCGCAATAACGGTCGGGGCGTATGTAACAAAATGGTCTTGGTCGTCACTGGCAGGAAATGTAGGATATAGCGGTGCAGACAGGACGAATAACTTTTCAACATTTTCAAGCATGGGACCGACCAGAGACGGAAGGCAGAAACCGGATGTCAGTGCACCCGGGCAGGCGATCGCAGCGGCGCGCTCTTCTTCGGCAGCATTCTCAAATCAGCTGCTTCTCGCACCGGGAGGGAAATATGTCATTGAGCAAGGGACAAGCATGGCGTCACCACACGTCGCGGGACTTGTTGCGTTGATGCTGCAAGCAAAACCGACACTGACAGCAGCACAAATTCGGTCGGCACTTCGATCGACGTCCCGGACCGACGGGAACGTTGGCACGGTTCCCAACGCGCAGTGGGGATACGGGAAAGTAGATGCTCAAGCTGTGCTGCAGAATATTCTTTCAGTTCGGTTGGAATCTGAAATCGTACCGAAGAAATTCATTCTGAATCAGAATTATCCCAATCCATTTAATCCATCGACGAAAATTTCATTTTCAATTCCGTCGCGTGCCGTTGCAACTGTAAAAGTATATTCTGTATTGGGAGAAGAGATCGCTTCATTGGTGAACGAAGAACTTGCCGCGGGAGAGTACTCAACACAATTTGACGCATCACAACTTTCAAGCGGAATGTATTTCTACACCCTTTCCGCCGGATCGTTCTCACAAACGAAAAAAATGTTGCTCGTCAGGTAGAATTAGAATGCAGTCGAACTTATTCCACTACAAAGCGATCATCACCGATGTGTATGACGGCGATACGTGCACGGCAGATATCGATCTCGGTTTCGGGATCTGGATCAGGGGAGAAAAACTGCGCTTGCATCGGATCAACGCACCGGAAGTTGTCGGTGGATCAAAAACAAAAGGGCTCGAATCGAAGAAATTCCTCACCCTGACAATTGCGGGGAAAGAAGTTACGCTTGAAACTATCAAAGATAAAAAAGAAAAATACGGTCGATACCTGGCTGAAATCTGGATCTTGGACAAAAGCGGAAAGCGTGTGAATGTGAATGACATGATGGTGGAGAAGGGATACGCTGAGTATAAAAAATATTAGCGTGCACTGATTGTCTTTAAGACAAAATCTTTTACATTGGTCACATGCTTTCACTTCATGTATCGCCCCGTACCGCGCAACTGACCCGACGCCAGGAATGGGTGCTGCTTCTTCTGGCTCTTGGCGGAAGCATCGTCATTCATTCACCCACTCAGTTGCTGTTTACTCTCGTCCCCAATCTCTTAAAAAACCTTACATCGCAACAGATCTCTGCACTCAATTATTTTCGCGGGTTTATTTTCCTGATTGTAACAAGTACGCTTCTTGTCATCATCGGCAGGCAGTTCGTTCAATTCATTTATGATACCAAGGGAAAGATTTCCTTCGACCGGCTCTTCATGAATTCTTTGGTTGCAAGTATCGTCCTCTCGTTATTGATCCTGCCGACAACGCTGGGAATTATGGGTGTCGGCTACGCGGCGATGAGTGTTGACCCCTTTTCGTCCACAGATGGAAGTTATCAATTGTACCAACGATTGATGATGCCGGCTTTGGCATATTTCCTTCAGTTCAAAGATGCATTGCTGTACCACATCTTCAGTCTCATTATTTCTTTCTGTTGCATTTTTTGTCTTCAACTTTTTTTTGAAACGCGAAAGATCCATCTGTCACGACTTGAGATCGTTTCCCTCTCCACCACATGTCTTATTGCCACACAGTTTCAATCACCGGGATACACCGACTCGCTCGTGATCCTTAGTGCATTGATACTCTTCGCGGTCCCGATGAATTCGCTGGGAAGGATCTCCCTCGTGATATTTTCACTTTTCGTTCATGAATCGAGCGTTTTATTGTTTGCCGCGGTGTCATTTCTGTATTTCAATGCATATGAGAAGAAATTATTCGCAGCGGCGGCGTTCTTGTACGGCATCTGCTGGATCGTCAGTTTCGGTTTCGATATTGAGCGTGTGATCAGCGTACGGAATGTCGGTGGGGTCGGCGGATTGCAATGGCTTTTGTCGAATCCGCACCGCGAATTGCTTGGAATCCTTCTTTCGTACAAGATGATCTGGATATTTTTATTCATTGCCGTGTATCGTTTTCCTGCTCACCTCACAATGTTTATTCTTCTCCTGCTACCCGGTATCGTGGCGACTGCAATGGCAGTCGATACGACAAGACTGCTTGCACTCGGATTCCTTCCTTTCTTGTTTGCAATAGAGTATGTGAGGCGTTACGGGTTGATGCCTGAAAAAAACCAACGCTATCTTCACGTCATGAATATCATAGTACCGTCGGTGTACGTGGGCTTGAACAGCGGCACGGTCTTCTTCAATGGATTGTATCAATTGATCTACCAGGGTGTTTTTATCAAGTAGAGCCGGTATGATCAAAAAAATTGCCGACAATCCATATACATATCTTCTTTGTATCATCATTTTAGTCTGGATAGTGTATTATCCCGCTGTTCATTTTGATTTCACTAATTGGGATGATGATATTCATATAACGAACAATCCAGCCGTTCAGCAAATTTCAATCCGGTCGTTCATCCAGCTGTTTTTACCGACACCCCAGTATATGTATCATCCCGTAACGATGATTTCATATATGGTCGAGTGGCGGCTTTCGGACGGTTCATCGTGGTTGTTTCACCTTACAAATATCGTTGTGCACGTCTGCAATATCATTCTTGTGTTTCTTGTGTTACGTCAATTTCATCTGAGCAAGACGATCGTGATCTTTTGTACGGCATTGTTCGGGCTTCATCCGCTCCAGGTTGAATCTGTCGCGTGGATATCGGCAAGAAAAGAATTGCTGTATGCGTTGTTCTATCTTTTGTCGATCTTGTTTTATCTATACCATCAACAGACGCAAGCAAAGAAATATATTGTAATTTCGCTCGTTGCCTTTATGCTTTCATTGTTGTCAAAACCAACAGCAATCACACTTCCATTCGTATTGATCGCGTTAGAATACAGTCGTTCGCGGAGATCGTTATTCGAGATCTCAAAGTATGTTACGCCGTATTTGCTTGCAGCGATATTGTTTTTATTCTTTTTTCTGCAGTCACCGCAAACAAAACTGTCGCCACCGATCGAATACTATTCATTCTATCAGCGGATCGTACTGATTGTATACGAACTTTCATTTTATATATGGAAGTTCCTTTTTCCGTTTCACCTGTCCGCCTGTTACGCATATCCCGATGCAGATGTATTGCGCGCGCACTACTATGTAATTCCCATCCTCGTAGCCATTCTGATAGCAGCCCTCATCTACTTTACCGTAGAAAAAAAGAAGGCACTTTTCGGAATTCTTTTGTATGGCATTGCAATTGTTCCGGTCCTTCAGATCATTCCATTCCATAACGCGTCGTTGGTTGCGGATCGATATGTGTATCTGCCGATTATTGGATTGGGTCTCTTCCTCAGTCACGGCATTCAAGTGAAAAAACGGGGAGAAGAGTTCGATTATATCGCTGTTGTATTGCAAAAACTGCTTCTCGGTTTTTTGATCCTGGCAATGTCTGTTGCATCGCTCGATCGTCTGTTCGTGTGGAAGAACAGCGTTGACCTTTTTACGGATGTTATCGAAAAGAATCCGACGTTAGCACTCGCATACGGCAACAGAGCGAACGCAAAATTACTTTCCGGAGATTACAATGGTACGATTGAGGATTGCGCAGCGCTGCTGCGATTAAATCCGTTTGATGGGAAAGCGTACTATAATCAGGGGAATGCGTACAGCCAATTAGGAAAATATGATACAGCGATCGAATGTTACAATAAATCCATCCTCAACGGATTTGTTATTGCGAATGTATTTTATAATCGGGGCAACGCTTATTACATGTCCGGGAAGATCGACAGTGCCTTAACTGACTATCACCGTTCTCTCGACTATGCAATGATGAAGACAGAATCGTATTACAGTATTGGATATGTTTATTTATTCGGCAAAAAGGATTATCGAATGGCTCAATACTATTTTGACAGTGCTCTTGCAGGAAATCCTGCTTCAACACCATCGTACTATTATCGCGCGGAATGTTTTTTTAACATGCAGCAATATACCAATGCATCAAACGATCTTTTGCTTGCGAGCCGCATTGATCCCAATATTTTAAAAACCGAGATTTTCTTTCGCGTGGATTCTGCTATCCAGTCAGTCAACCGGAACATTGATTCGCTCACAGGAATTCTATCGATCCATCCAAATCGAATCAGTCTTTTACGGAAAAGGAGTGAGTTGTATTTCCAAATAGGAGATTCTGTCAGTGGAAATGATGATGTAAGAAAAATCATTACGCTTCGGCAAAAATAAAGGCGTTAGTTCGGGGAAATCTTGGTTATTGCTCGGTTTATTGGTTAATCTGCATCATGTGTGTGAAGCAGGTATGTCCCAATATATGATTATGCTCACAGAGTACTTGATTTAAATCCGCGAATCGTTGATATTGTATCGGGAATTTTAAGATCACTGCAATTCATATTGGATCTCTTTCGATTCACTAATTTGAATCGATCTAGAAAATTGTAAAGCACCTTGTATTATTGGGCGGGCAAAGGTTATTTGGTTTTATAATTTTTTGGTGATATATATGGAAATATTTTCTACCAGTCGGTAAAAAACACCTATAAGAAATTAAATTGTGAAAATAATGTGATTTTTTGGTCTTACTGATATGGCACGCGATGTGCAACAATTCCAGTATCAAATAAATTAGCCTTAAAAACGCATTCCATTCACAACCAACTAAAGGAGATCTATTATGGGACAACAACAATTGCTTTTGATCATTCTAGGAGTGATCATCGTCGGTATCGCCGTAGCGGTCGGTATCACAATGTTCCAGGACAACGCAGTCAGCGCAAATCGTGATGCAGTCACGAACGATTTAGTACAATTGGCAGCGAAATCGCAACAGTATTATCGCAAACCCGGATCATTGGGTGGCGGTGGAAATTCATTCGCAACAATAACCGCAGATGCGGCAGGTATGGCATTGTTGGTATCAACAGCATTCTCCGACAATGACAATGGTACCTACACGATCAAAACCGCAGGAACAGCAACAACGGTAGTATTCCAGGGTGTTGGTAAAACAGCACTGAGTGATGGAACATACCCGACCTATACCTGCACAGTTACAGCAGCCGGTTACACTGTCGCAAAAACTAACTAATTAATAATATGTGAAGAGGATGAAAGTCCTCTTCACTATTACTACTTTTGAGGGGTAACCAATGGGTCAACAACAACTATTACTAATCATACTCGGCGTCATTATCGTCGGTATCGCGGTTGCTGTTGGCATCACATTATTCCAAGATAATGCGGTCAGTTCAAACCGTGACGCAATGACCAATGACTTGATGCACTTGGCAGCGAAAGCAAGACATTTTTATTCTCGGCCAACATCAATGGGGGGCGGTGGACATTCGTTCGTGGGACTCACTGCTGATGCTGCGGGAATGCTCATATTATCAACGTCAAATTTTTCCGATAACACTAATGGAACGTACACCATAAAAACAGCCGGTACCAGTTCTCAGGTTGTTTTTCAAGGAGTGGGCAAAACTGCACTGTCAGATGGTTCGTATCCTACCATTGAGGTGACAGTAACCAGGTCGGGACACACTTTTACTATATTGAATTAGGCTTATATTTACTGTTATCAAATGAAGCAGGGGCTCATTAAAAGGGCTCCTGCTTTTTCTTTTTTATCACTTGTATGTAAGGTTGATTTTCTTCAACTTGGATTGTATCTTTCCACTACCCAAAGTAGTACCAACAACCTTAAAACTCTATGGCAGAATTTCGAATTGACGGTGTTTCACTAAGCGGCAAGCCCGTTCAAGGCATTATCAATGCCGAGACAATGAAATTGGCGAAGGAAAAAGCCGCTCAAATGGCACGGGAGCGAAAGTTTAAGGTCTCTTCCGTCCACACCCGGGCTACATTCTTATATCGAGTAAAAAAAGGGAATGAAAAACCGATCGATGGCGAACAAAAAGCATTCACGAAACAGGAAGTCATTGATGCACTCGGAAAGATGGGATATACCGTTGTCTACGTCCGGAAAAAATTGTTTGAAGGAAAAGGGGGCAAGGTCCCCGATATTGAGGTTGTATCATTTGTTCGAGTCAGCTCGGATTTGATCAGGCAAAAATTGCCGTTCAACGATATGATGGCAATGTTGATCAATGATATTCAGAACAAGACATTGCGTGAGGCGATTCGTGAGATCAACCAAGATCTAAAGCAAGGTAAGGATAGTGAAAAGGCATTTCAACGGCATGAACGTGCCCTCGGCAAATTCGCCGCACACATGCTCGGGCTGGCTTCCAAAAGCGGAAATATGGGAGAAATTTTTGAGAGCACTGCAAAATTTTTGGAGCGCAATGCTCAGTTCAAAAAAGATCTCAAAAGCGCTCTCATCATGCCAGTAGTGACATTGGTGATTTTGTTTGTTGCCGTGGGATACTATGTTGCATATATATTTCCTGCAACGGCAAGCCTCTTTCAGAAATTTAAGATCGAACTGCCGCCGATGACAGCCGCAACATTGGAACTGAGCGATTTTATAACATCCAATATTCTGTGGATCATGCTCTCCATTGCAATTCCGGTCGGTGTTTTTGCACGATTTGCAACGACAGAACGGGGAAGATTTTATATCGACAAATATATATGGTCGATCCCGGCAATCGGAGATCTAATGCACAAGACCAGCATTGAAATTTTCTGTCGCGTCTTTTACGCATTATATTCCGGGTCCGGTGAAAATATTGAAGTCATCAAAATGGCATCGGAAGCATGCGGCAACAAATACATGGAGTCTCAAATAAAAAATGTTGCGCTTCCGCTTATGGTTGAAAAGGGAGCAGGAATTACCGAAGCATTTGAAGCGACCGGCGTGTTTACCAAGACTGCAATCTCGCGCTTCCATTCCGGCGCCGAAACCGGTACTGTCAAAAATACTGCCATGCAGTTGGCGGAGTATTATGAAAAAGAAACATCGTACCGCATGCGTAATGCAATCGATATGATCCAGTTAGTGATCTCGATGATCATTATGGTGGTATTAACGGCACTGACACTTGTCTCATCTGAAACTGCAACGATCAAGCCGAAGCCCCCGGGCGGATGGCTGAATTTTTTTGCAACGTTGTTCTAGACCATTAGGGACGGCAAATGGCAGACATAGATATCACTGATAAAATAGGATACACTCTCCTTAAAAAAGGGATCATTGATTACGAGACGCTCGAAAAATCACTTCGCATAAAAGAAGCCGAGGCTGCAAAAAAAGAACGGCGTAACCTCGGACAAATCCTTGTCACTGAATTCAGTGCTGACCATGATGCGGTCTTCCGCGAGGTCGCTAACTTGTATGCCTTCCGTGAGATTTATCTTACGGATGAGAATATCGATAAACCACGAATAGAATTCATCAGGAAATTGATCGACGGGCTTCCGGACGGAAGTCGTGATCTCCTGATCCAGACAAAAATTCTCCCGCTGAAGTTTGATGAAAAGCAAAATGACAAGCTGATCATTGTGTGTGGTGATCCCACAGACAGAAATATTCCGTTGATTGCTCGTAATTTTAACGTCAAGAAATATGAGATCACCTATTGTCGGTTAAAAGATCTGCAGAATCTTCTCGAACAGGTGATCCCGCCGCAAAATGAATTCCTGAAACTTCTTGAAGAAAACCAAATAAGCGTAGAAACACCTGATGATGAAGCGCAGGTAGATGAAGATCTTCTGAATGCTGAGATCAATAAGAGCGCTCTTGCGAATCTGTTTGAAGGCGCTTTGGTTGAAGCGGTCCGCCGTGATGTGAGTGACGTACACATTGTGGCAGCGGAAGGAAATAAAACGAATTTCTTGTTCAGGGTAGACGGCAACTTGACTGTATGGCATTGTCAGGAAAACACGATGCCGGAAGCGGTCATGGCTGTCGTGAAAGACCGAACCAAAGGTGTCGATCGGTTTGAGCGCGAAATGTCGCAAGACGGATTTGTTCAGCGGGTGATCGACGGGCACCAACTTCGGTTCCGTGTTTCCATTATGCCGATTGTGACGACCGAATTTAAAAATAAATTTGAAAGCGTCGTCATCCGCGTACTGGATGACAGAAAAGTCATTACAGATCTGAACAAGCTCGGTTTGCAAGGTCCGGCGCGAGGATTTTTCTACAAAGCGATCCAAAAGCCGCAGGGGATCATCATTCTCACAGGACCGACAGGTTCGGGGAAATCAACAACGTTGATTGCCGCACTCTATCAGGTGATCGATCCGACAGTCAATGTATTGACGATCGAAGAGCCGGTGGAATATATCATCAAAGGTGCGCGGCAATTGAAGATCGGTCCCAAGATGTCGTTCGAACAATCCATTCGCGGTATACTTCGACACGATCCCGATATCGTGCTCGTCGGTGAAATGCGTGATAAAATAACCGCTGAGACTGCCATCAAACTCGCCAATACGGGTCACCTTGTATTTTCTACGTTGCATACGAACGATGCACCGAGCGCCGTTGCACGCTTATACAAAATGGGGATCGAACCTTTTCTGATCGCATATGCCATCAATATCATCGTTGCGCAACGGCTCATCAGAACATTGTGTAAAATATGCAAGCAGCCAATCGAGGATTCGGAAAAAGCTGATCTGATCAAATTCGGATTTACGGATGAGGATGTAGCGAAACACACATTTTACAATGCTGTCGGTTGTGATAAATGTAACGGAGGATATAAAGGCCGCGCCGCGATCCATGAAGCATTATATTTTACCAAAGCAATTAAGAACATCGTACTCAATGCCGGCGAAAAGGTCGATGAAAATTCAATTCGTGATCAAGCCTCCAAAGACGGGATGTGGACGCTCCGGCGTTCCGGTATGGAACGGATGAAGGAAGGAGTAACTACACTCGAGGAAGTAATTGCAAGTACTGTTGAAGATGAGTAACAATGTAGATTTTACAAGTTACGATTCAATGGATAGGTAATTATTTCTACAAATCTCCTAAAAAGGCATCGGTATGATCTTTGAATCATTCTCTGCGTGCTTCCTGCCACAGCGTTAGACCTTAGAATAAACTAATTTGATACATACGAAAAAGAACAGTACTCTGTAGACACACATGGGACTAGGACAAACACTTCTGACAATTATGGCGTTGATGTTGATGGGACGATTGATTCTGACCGTCAACAGGACAACCCTTGATACAGGGTTCACAAAAGATATGGCGGAATATCGTATTACGGCGACCTCATTGGGAACATCATTATTGGAAAGTGCAAACAGTTTGGCATTTGATGAAGCCACAGTGGATACGTTCCTCCTCTCTACGCAAATAAGCTCTTTGACAGCCGATGCTTCGTTTGGTCCCGATGCAGGAGAAACATCATATACCTTATTTGATGATATTGACGACTATGATCACTACACACGAATCGATACCTTATCAAATTCTGCGATATTTAAAATTTACGGTTTGGTTCAATATCTTGATGTTTCCGGGAGTACACTCTCCATTACGACGTCAAAAAAATTCAACAAACTGATCACCGTTTTTGTCACAAGCGACTATCTTGTTGATTATTCTGTCGATCCACCAAAACCCGACACGCTGAAATTCGAATCGGTTTTCAGTTATTGGTATTTTCGATAGTTACAATTCTATGGGCTCACAAACTATATTGGATTTGATTTCTTCTTCAATGGTCTTTGGAAGTCTTATGCTCATTGCTCTCCGGTTGAACGGGACCACTATGGAGCGATCGCAAGATTACAGGGAAGATCTTATTGTTCAGCAAAATCTCGTTGAGATCGCGAAACTGTTGGAGTATGATTTTAGAAAGATCGCATACTGCAGGGACTATACAAAAATTCCTATTTTAACCGAAGCGATACGGTACGCGGATTCAAGCCGGATACAATTTTGGACCGATTTCAGTACGACGTTAGATCCTGACGGAGACGGAGATCTCGATTCATTGACCTATTATGTAGGACCTACCAGTGAGCTATCGGTAACGCCGAACCCGAATGACAAATTACTCTACAGAGTAGAAAATAATGATACTCCTGTCGGTGTGAATCTTGGAGTCACAATTTTCAATATTCAGTATTACGATGCACTCAGGAATAAACTCACGACACCGGTTGCAGACCCGCGTGAGATCCAATTCATGCAGATTACCATTCAGACGGAACATCCCGTGAAGTGGACGAAGTATTACAATACCGCAACGTACGATACAGTCTATCAATCTGCGTTCTGGCGACAAGTGCGCTTGGTAGCGAAGAATCTTAACAACAGATAGATGAAGGAGTGATGTATGGGTAGAACATCAATATATATGGTCATAGGGATGACGGTGATTTTTTTGCTATTTGGCAAATCTATGAGCGACGTTGCAACAAGTGCAATCGATAATTCCATAACGTATTATGAAAATACTCAACGATACAATATCGCCGTAGCAGGGGCAAATTTAGCATGCAATCAGATCTTCATGGACAATACATGGAGAGAAGGGTTCTCAGATATGGATTTTAACGGCGGTGTCGTGAACGTTACCTGTTATGATTCCGCATCCGGAAAAGTGCTCATTACATCCACCGGAACCTATCAATCCACAACCAGCGAAGTTAAAGTACTGTTAAGTCCGAGTTCTTTCTCAAAATTTGCTATGTACTGCGGTAATGTTTCTGCTGCTGCCAAATTAAGAGACGGCGACACGATTAACGGTCCGATCCACTTTAACAATAAATTGGTCACTTCGGGGAGTCCTGTTTTCTACGGAAAGGCAACAATGGGGTCCCTCCAAACAACTTCCGGAACTCCAAAATTTCTTGGCGGGTACGAGTCAGGGGTCAACATTCCATTTCCGGATTATTCTTCGAACGCAACATCCATAAAAGATGCAGCAACAAGCGCGGGATATTACCAATCCGGTGGTCAATTGTGGGTTGAATTTCGAAGTGATGGATATGTTCGATATAAAACAACAACCGCCGGGTCTTACAGTGCTTATATGCCATTATCCACCTTTGCATCGAACGGTAAAATATGCGTGAATGATGGTGAACTCCATGTATTAGGAACGTTGAGTGGTACGGTAACACTGGCATCGACAGTTACTCCGAGTACAACCCCCTCCGCTACTGTGGGATCGACATTCATTGAGGATGAATTACGATATGCGACTGATCCATTGACCAATCCTGCATCAACAGATATGTTGGGGATTGTGAGTGCAGGAGACCTGACAATTCAAAAAATGCCTATGAGAATCGATGGTAATCTTTTTACCGACCAAAACGCAACCCTCAATAGTGCATATCGAAATAATACGCCGATGAAGCAAATAAAGGTTGTGGGCACTTTTATGTCTAGAAATATGAATTCCACCGATTTTGGTACGGGAACAAATAAAGGGGCTAATTTCTATATGAAATACGACACGAGAGTTGAGTCAAATCCCCCCTCGGATTTCCCCTATCCAACGACAAATTCGTTCGAAATACTCTCTTGGTACGAATAATAACTTTTTAAGGGTGCTTATTGACATTCACTTTGCCTTTCAATATATTCTCACCAGCAATTCATGTAACACTTGAGCAGTAGGTCTAAACTTGTTGTTATGAATGTGTTGCATTAATACCAAAAAATTTCCACCCAACGTATGAGCGCACAAGCAGCAACTTCCACTGCATCATTGATGATTCCTGCAGAAATTCAGGATAGCGCTCGTATTATTCTCAACCAGGTCATTTCCCAGATTCCTCAATCAACACAAGGACTTGAACGTCAAATTTTCATCGGTGATGTTGTTGAAAAATTACCGCTTGAGAATAAACTTTCATTGAAATCTTTCATTGATGCATTGTTGATGAGAATGTTCGTTTTAAATGCATCCGATATTGATATGGGAGGATTCGGAGGTCAGGGAAAAATCTGGTATAGGATCTTTGGCTCCAAAAAGCCCGATCCGACACTTGAACCGCTTACAACTGATAACACGAATGTTCTTATCCAATCGTTGTTGACAGCACGACAGCGGCAGTTCTTATACGAACAAAAAAATCTTGATTTCTCCTACATGATCATGGACGGCGAGACGATGCGCCGTTTTCGTGCCGATACGTACATGGACCTCGATCATCTGGCTTTGAATATGCGTGCTATCAACGCGAGTGTCCGTCCGTACAAGACTCTCGAATTACATGCGAATGTAACAAAAATAGTGAGTCTTGCACACACCAAAGAGGGATTGATCCTGATTACGGGTATAACCGGTTCGGGAAAAAGTTCAACCCTGGATGCGATGATCGATTTGAACAACCACACAGTCGACGGTCACATTGTTGTTATTGCATCACCGATCGAATATGTGCATAAGTCGGATCGTTGCATCGTTCGCCACCGTGAGGTAGGACGCGATGTATTGTCATTTAAGGAAGGCGCCATACAAGCATTGCGGCAAGACCCTGACATCATCATGATCGGTGAAATGCGCGATCCCGAGACGATCTTTACCGCATTAGAAATCACGGACAGCGGGCACAAAGTATTTTCTACGTTGCATACCGCATCCGCGGTGGAGAGTATCGATCGTGTTATTGGCGAAGTACCGCCAATTGAGCAAGACCGTGTACGGAACAGATTTGCGGATGTGTGTAAAGTCGTTGTTTCTCAAAAACTCATTCCGAGTCTCGACGGGAAACGTGTAGCCGCACGCGAGATCATGATCATGAATGCGTCCGTTCGCGCAGCGATCAAAAACGGGAATACCGGTGAGATCTATCAGATGATCCAGGAATCGAACGAAGTAGGGATGCAGACAATGGAACAGGATTTGAAACGATTGTACCAGCAGAAAAAAATTTCATTAGAAAGTGCCATGAATTACGCAAACAACAAAAAGCGCATGCAGCAAATCATGAGCGCAAATCCAATGTAACGCTTCGAGCGAATCTATGCCCTATAATAAAGGTGAAGGTAAAACTGTACTGGGAATTTTTGTTGACGGTCTTGATGTCAAGTTTGTTCATTTGGCATTGAAGAACAAGCGCATTTTTTTGCATGATGTCAAAACTGTCAACCTGGTAAAAAGACTTGAAGAACGAACCACCGCTGCAGAAGGAGGAGGGGGCGAAAGTTTCGATTTAATGGATTCCATCGACACCGCGGAAGTGAAGGATGAATTTGCTGAAGGAAGCGGCGGACAATCGAACAGCGAAGTCATCATCGGGCTGCTCTCCGAATATCCTACCACCGCATATCAACTTGTCTATTCGATCTCCGAGCCGAGTGTCTATTACCAGCAATTTGAAGATAACTTCGGACTTGATGGTAATAAACTGAAGAAAAAATTGATCGATGAGCTTGCTGCCACCCGTTCCGTGCGGCCCGCAATGGATGCGTTGTCATATATCCCTGCGGCAGAAGGTCAGGTGCTTGCAATGATCCGCGAGGATGGACTCGGACTGCTCGATTTGATTGAGACAGTGAGAGACTTCCTCGGTAAACGCGTCCCCAGGGTACAGTTCATTGAGACGTCGGACGTTTCGTTGATGAATTTGGTGAGAAATAATTACGAACTGGGTGAGTCCGAGATATCGATCATCGTCTATGTCGGCAGTGAATTCAGCCGGCTGATCTTCATGAAGGGGAACAATTTCTTCCATTTTGCCCCTGTGATCAGCGAAGGCAGGCTTACATCCAATATTGAAAATACGATCTATTCCCGTATCCTTCTTGAACAGGACAGTGCCGGAATTCTCAGGATCGACCGGATCTTTCTTGCCGGCGAAGCGCATAAGATCGATCTGAAGCAATTCCTCGCCCCCCAATTTGCCGAAGCACCGATCGAGTATGTTACCGCGCCGACACTCGATACTGCAGATTTCCAGGACAGCCCTGAATCGTTCATATCCGAATATGCGATCCCCATCTCGGCTGCAATGCGCGCACTCGAACCGAAGAATCCGCGGTACTACGGCGTGGATCTGTTGCCGACAAGCTTCCGTGAGGGACAGAAGATCTTCAAACTTGCCTGGCACGGATATCTTCTGCTTGCGCTGATCTTCGTGACGACATTTTTTTTCACGTCGCAGTATGCAGAACAAAACGAAGAAGTGCGGCGTTCAAAAGCGGAATTGCAAAAGAAACAGGAACAACTTGCAGAGAATCAACGCTTGCAAGGTATTCTCGACAGCCTGGGCGGTCAAAATTCCCAATTTGAAGCGGCGCTTGCCGTGTACGATTCGCTGATCCCGAATTACAACCGGTGGAGCAAGGTCTTCACACATTTAACGAACAGTGTTGAAGGGGTGAATTCTGTATGGATCAAAGATCTGGTCGCCAAAGCTGATTCGTCAATTGAACTGACCGGATACTCGCTGTACAGGCAGCGTGTTCCGCGTATCTCGAATATGTTCGAAAAGGCGACAAATTCGAAATAGCATTGCTCTTGGTGTCATCGTCTTCCTGGTAACGATCATTGGCGGGTATGTGACGTTCTTTTACCAGCCCAAACAGATCGAAGGCAACACGAAGGAGACGGCGAAGATCTCCGCGCAATTGATGGACCAAGCCGAACAAATGAATTCAATCGCGCAGATGCAGATGAAACTCCGCGAAACGCTTCATCGATGGAACAACCGCATAAAAGAAATCTCTGAATCGGATGTCTCGTCGCAAACGTACGGCTATCTGAGCGACATCATCAGTGAAAGCGGTGCACAGCAGCTGAGGATGAACCTTTCCCTCATCGGAACAAAGGACGGCGGCACGATCGGTTACAACACGTACAAGATCAACGGCACGTCGGAATTCCCGAACATCCTTCGGTTCCTGTGGCTGCTGGAGAACGGGAGAAAATTGTACAAGATCTCCAACATCAATATCCGCAGCGATGAGGTCGGTGCCGATACGTTGGAAGTTCCGACGATCTCGTTGCAGTACGATATGGAGATCAACGCATACTTTACACGTGAAAAGAATCTGTCAATGCCTGTGATGCGGCCCGACTCGACGCCGCAGCCGATCACATCAAATCCATTCCATCCGAGCATTTTGCGGAAGACGCCGGCGAATGTACGCAACCTCATCGATGTCGACA
>JACPGG010000109.1:1053-9165 GCA_016182545.1 Ignavibacteriales bacterium | reverse complement strand
GAAAGCAACGGCGAACGGAAAAGCTCTGGTCATGCGTGAGGACGGGCGGTTGATCACGCTGCAAATCGGCGACGAAGTCTATCTCGGGAAAGTGTCGGGGATCTATCCGCAGGAAGGATTGATCGAATTTACGTTGAATGACGGGGGAATAGTTACAACGAAGCGGAAGCAAATTCAATTTGAAAAATTTAATAAGGACATAGAACCATGAAAAGGTTGATGCTGGTTGCAGGACTCATTTTCTTATTGCAGGTCTCCGTTGCGCAGACCAACCGGGAGCGTCGTTTGATCCTGAATGATTATGTGGCGCCGGAAGAACTTGTGTCGATGTCCAAATCGCTGCCGTTCGACAAAGCGATGATGCTCTTCAGCGATTTCAGCAAACGCTACCTGAACAAGATCATTGTCGATGCCACGAACAACAAGCAGCAGATCGGTGTCGATATCGAAAACAAATACTGGCTGCAGGCGTTTGAGGATGTGTTGCGCGGGAACAAGTTGTGGTACGACGAGAGGGAAGAATTCTTTTATGTGTACGCTCCGGGTGATTCCATGAAAGCGCAGGGTGCTGTTGCCGCTTTTGCAGCATCGGTTGATTCGACAAGCAAGGTCCTCTTCAAACAGCGTGACATCAGGATCTCATCGGTGTTCTTTACCGTTGATGTTATTAAATCGTTGGATGCCGGCATCAATTGGTCCTTTTTTTACAAAGGAGATACAACACAGTTAGGATCAACTCCCACCCAATTCCGTGCTGATTTTTACAGTGGATTCCAAGATCCTTCAAAAAAGGCAAGCGGAAGTGGCAGCGATGGAGGCTCGACAGCGATTCCCCCTGGCTTTTTCGGCAGTGTAATTCCAGCAATCAAATTCAGCAACGTAACGGCGCTTATGCAATTTTTCCAAAACAATCAATTGGGTGATGTGTTGTCAGGTCCCTCGATCGTTGTTTCTTCCGGAAAGCAGGGACGTATTCAGGTCGGGCAGGATATTTTTATCACCACTAGAGATTTTGCCGGAAACACTGTTCAGCAGCCTGTATCGTCGGGAATCATTATCGATGTGAAACCGACAGTCTATGATGAGAGCGATATCAAATTCATCAATCTGGATATTAAAGCGGAACGGAGCACTGTCAGCGCCGGTCCTGTCATCAATAAATCGACCGCGCAGACTTTTTCAGTGCTGTACGACGGTGAAGAGATGGTACTTGGTGGATTGTATACGACCGTTGAATCGTCCATACGCGGCGGCGTTCCGTTCCTCAAAGATCTTCCGTGGTGGGTATTCGGACTCCGGTATCTTTTTGGATTCGAGCAGACAACATCGTCGACTCAAGAACTTATTATTTTATTGAAAGCAGAAGTTGTTCCCACCATCGAAGAACGGGTCGCGACGGCGGCACAGAAGAGAGGTGCCAACCTTATTGAACAGCAGCGTGAGCAGAATAAAGGCGCCATGGAAAAGTACAAGAAAAAGGAGTGATGACGCGCGTCATTTCCCGCCAGATTGAAAGTGTGTAGGTTCTACAACGTTTATTCATTCTTATCGTAGGTATTTTTATGATGACTTGGAAAAGAATTTCGGTCGGTGCAGTCGTTGTATTACTGCTCGGCATTTTTTCATGCGAAGATCCGAATGCAGCCGGAAGCGATTTTACCGTCACAGTCAGCGGGAGGGTCGAGAATAAAGCCCAATCGGGTCAAGATAGTGTGGTGATTACGCTGAGCAAACCGTTCCGCAGGGACACAACAAAATCCGACGGATCATTCAGTTATTCCTTTGTATCGACGGAAAAAAACGCTGTTGATGCGACACTTTCATTCCGTCATATTAATCTTGCATTTTTTGACACCTCCTTCTCAATCCAATACAGTTCCACTTCCAAAACCGTAGATCTCGGTGTCGTGGAAATGAAAGCGGTCAATCCTGCAAATGACAGCGTGGTCACTGGTCGACCGTCGTTGCGTCCCGGAGTGATCGTGTTTAAGAGTGCATCTTTGCAGACTATCTCAATCCGTGGTGCCGGTTCAAACGATGCGACAAACCTGACATTTGAAGTGAAAGATTCGCTCGGTACCGCAGTGGATGATTTAAATAAAACAACCGTATTTTTCTCTCTTGTCAACAAACCGGACATTCTTGTTGAATTGAATAGATCTTCAGCAGTGACAAATGCATCGGGTCAAGTGACGGTTCAGTTAACAGCCGGCAGCCGGTCGGGATTGGCACAAGTACAGGCGTATGCATTGGTGAAACGTACAAGCGATACGACACAGACCGACACAATTAGGTCACCTATCATTTCAATATCCATTGCAGGCGGTTTGCCTGTTGCGAGCCGGTTCACCATCGGGTCACAAAGAGTGAACGTCCCTGGTCTTGTCAAATTCAATTTGCGTAACACGATAACGGCTGTTGTTGGCGATACATTCGGCAACCCGGTTCAAAAAGGAACTGTTATTTATTTCAAAACGAATGGCGGTATCATTCAACCGACAGCGACCACTTCGGAAGATGGTACTATCGGTGTTGATTTGATAACGGGTAATCCAATACCACCGAACGGCATCGCGACAATCACTGCTGAAGTTGGTACGTCCGGAGGTGGAGGGGTCATTTCTAAACCAGGTCCCGATGTAGTGATGACTAAGGCAGTCGATGAGAACATCCTGGTAAAGGGATTGCGCTCAAAACAGCAACAGTCGAAGCAGACGAGGAGAGTGGATAAGCAGTTGGCGAAACAGATGAATATAGATCAGCCCTTGACAAGTAGTTCAGGATCGGTTTTTACGAGAACACTCAACATTCTTTTCTCGGGCGCTCCAAGAATTACGTCGAACGATTCGGTATTTGTTGTGCCAACATTGGGTTCAAAGCAAATTAATTTCACCGTTGCCGATGAGAACGGCAATCCACTCTCACAAGGTACAACAATAAAAGTTTCCGGCATCGGAACTGATACGAGCGGGGCAGTGCTGAGCGGCGATTTAGACAAGAATTTGCCCGATACGTACGACCGATCGTTTACTCAATTCTCGATCAATGTATCTGACCGCCGATCGAAGAATCTGAATTCAACAGTGCCGATCAAGTTGACGGTCGAAGTGACCGGCGATAACGGAAATATCAAAAAAACATTTCAGGGATATCTTACCTCGGCTGTATCAGACAGCGGTAAAGTAGGTAGTATCTCCCTCACCAATTCAGCGATCGATTCGATCCGTGTTGCTGGCGTCGGTGCGCCTAACTCGGCCATCGTCGGAGTAAAAGTACTGACCGCTGACGGCCAGCCGTCTCCGGGGATTCCGATCAATTTTGCGATAGTGAAAACAGTCGAGGGTGGGGAGTACCTGTCCTCAACGGATGGTGTCACAGACAATAGCGGTATTGCGCAAACGACTCTATTTGGCGGTGTTAAAGCCGGACTTGTAAAAGTGCAAGCATCAATCTCAAAGGACTCACTGTCAGTAGCGTCCCAACCAAAAAGCATATATATCCGTACTGGATCTCTTTCTTCAATCGCCATAATCTCTGTGGAAAAAAATGAAATTTCCGTTCAAGGGGTCGGTGGGGATGAGAACACAACGGTTATTTATGAAGCTCGAGATCTTCTCGGCAATCCTCTGGATATTTCCAACCAAACAATGTTGAATTTTAAACTGGTCGGTGTTACGGGCTTTGATGAACGTGTAAAACCGGATTCAAGTTTGACAAATCCGTTCACCGGACGAGTAAATGTCAACGTAACGGGTGGTACGCGGTCAACTGTTCTCCAGGTGATTGCACAGAATGCTTCGAAGACGGTCAAATCATCTCCCGTACCGATAGTTGTGCATGGAGGATTTGCAGTTGAGTCACTGTTTGTATTTAAAAACGCTCCCAAAAATATTTCGATATATGATAGAAATGAAACCGCGATCAATATGCAGGTGGGGGACAGATACGGAAATCCGGTCAAGTCTGGAACAGCAGTCTATTTTGAAACGAATGCAGGAATTATCGGGGCATCCGGATTCACTGATAATTCAGGTAATGTCCAAACAAGATTTACTGCGATAAAAAGTGATTCTTATTTGGGTGGCAGATACATTAAGGCAAGCACTGTTGGTCTTAAAAGCGGCAACACAGATTCAATCGTATCAAGTCAGCTCAATATTCTAATGTCGGGTGCGCCTGCCGTCACCGCTGTTAATGTACCGACAGATACGGTGTTGCTCTTTGACGGAACATCTACGACTATTCAATACCGTATTCAGGATGTATTAGGGAATCCGATTTCGGGTGGGCATAATTATCAAGTATTTCTTGAAGGATCTGTTGCCAGCCAGTTATTGGTGCAAGGTGATGTTGCTGGCGTAGTTCCTGATACCGACGACAAAGTCAATGGGACACAATATACCAAATGCAGGTACAGGAGGGGTTTTTAAAATAAGAATACAGATTACCGGTGCGACAGGCACAACCGTCAAGACAATCAACGGAATTCTGTTGGCTCCTGCGAACATCGATGTTCCACCGACCGCGCGGCAGGCAGCATCCATTCGGTTGGTCAGCGTCTCGGCAAATGATATATCCATTGCGGGTGTTGGCGGAACCGAGAATTCGACCATAACGTATGAAGTACTCGATTCTGTTGGACAGCCGGTCACAATCGACAATAGGGCTACTGTACGGTTCAAAGCGAATTTCAATCCGAACGGATTTGTGCCCGGTGGGACCGGACCGACCATCCTGCCGACAATCGACAGTACGGATGAGAACGGTAAAACGCGTGTTTCCGTTACCAGCGGT
The DNA here is from genome assembly GCA_016182545.1 of Ignavibacteriales bacterium. GTDB lineage: Bacteria > Bacteroidota > Ignavibacteria > UBA10030 > UBA8401 > SpSt-333. Next base: position 4,371 of record JACPGG010000109.1, on the reverse strand, counting down.
ACGCAGGCAGGTGCAGTACAGGTTGAAGCAAGTATCAGCTTGACGAACCCTGTCCGCACAATCAAATCGCAGCCGGTGACCGTTTCCATAAATTCTGGATTTGCAGACCAGGCGCATTTTACCATCGCACCTGATGTTTATAATTTCCCCGGACTCCAGAAGGCGTTCTATTCAATGCCGATCACCATCCAGGCAGGAGATAAATACAGTAATCCTGTGAAGCCGGGAACGGTCGTCTACTTCAATACCGCTAATGGGATCATTCAAACTCAACAAGGTAAGACCAACGACAACGGATTTGTCACCATGAGCATCTTCTCCGGTAATCCGTATCCGCTCACGCCGAATCTTGCCTCGGGTCTGACCGACGGATTCTCCAGAGTTTATGCACGCACCATCGGCAGAGACAGCACGTTTATTTCCGATTCAGTCGAGATTCTCTGGACCGGTGCACCGATCATAACGAAAACGGGAGGTCCCGCGACGTACACCATTGCCAATGCTGGCAGCGACGGTCCGTTCACATTCACGGTTGCCGATTACCTCGGACATCCGATGTCGAAGGGTACGACCATTCAAGTGGAGGGGACAGGATTAACTGTGGACGGCAATGCCAATATCACCATGGTCGACACTAAATCATCCGGTGCAGGATTGACAAGTTTCACCGTCAGCATAAAAGATTCTGATGTCAATGATACGGACCCGCCTGTTGTCTCGATTCTTACGGTCACCGTTACCCATCCGGTATACGGTACTACGAAACTCAACCTGGCAACAGGAACTGTCGATTAATAGATACAGCATATTTAATAAACTCAAACGTCCTGCACTTGCAGGGCGTTTGTATTTTAAATGAGAAACTGGTCAAAGAATAATGCGGGCTTTCTTAAATGCGGCATCCAGCATCTTCTCCGTCAATTTTCCTGTGAACGTGTTCTGCTGGCTTGGGTGATACGTACCGATGAGTGTCAATGAAGGGTTGAGGCGGGCAGCAACTCCGTGTGAAAACTTTGGTCGTGACTTCAAATCAGTCCAACCCAGTTCTTTCACGCAATCGAACGCTGAGTCGAAGCCGATCTTGCCGAGTCCGACAATGACGCGAAGATTTTTGAGCAGTTGCATTTCCTGAAGGATGAATGGTCTGCAATTCTTGATTTCTTGTGGAAGCAATTTGTTTTGCGGCGGCGCGCACCGGCATGTTGCGGTGATATAGCAGTTGGTGAGTGTGAGTCCGTCTTCTCTTGTTATAGATTCCGGTTGGTTTGCGAATCCCGCTTTGAACAACGCGCGAAAGAGCCAGTTTCCGCTTTCATCTCCCGTGAACATTCTGCCTGTTCTGTTGCCGCCATGTGCAGCAGGGGCAAGCCCGACCAATAACAATTGAGCATCCGGATCGCCGAATCCCGGGATCGGTTTTCCCCAGTATGTCTGGTCGGAAAATCGTTTTGTTTTAATTTCAGCGATCTGTTCGCGCCACTCCACAAGCCTGGAGCATGCGCGGCATGCGATGATTTTTTTATTTAACGAAGAAAGAGTTTTTGGCATGAATGCTGACGGTTGCAACAATTGTCATTTCCGCATGCTTCAAGCGCTAATCCATTTTATAGATGCCACACAACAACATTCGGGCATGACGCATACATTCATATGCGTCACTTTATCTTTGCGACGAATTCGATCAAATGTTTGTTGAACTCTTCCGGATTTTCCATATTGCTGAGATGTGCCGCGTTCGGGATGATGTGCAATTCGGAACCGGGAATTTTCTCGTGCATCGACTGTGATGCTGCCGGGGGAGTGAGCATATCTTTTTCACCCACCATGATCAATGTCGGGCATTTGATGTTCGGCAGCCATGCAGTCGTATCTGTTCGCGATGCCAACGCAAGCAGCGATCCGAAGATCGACAGGGGAGCGGTACGTTCGATGAGGCTTTGGATCAGTTTGACGGCATCCGATCGTCTGTCGACTTTTTGTATCGCACAATATAAGCCCCAATACCCGTTCAGGATGCCGTTCGCTGAAACGGAGCGCAATATATCCACCCATCGACAGTCCGCAGAGTATTGCTTTGTGAATAGCAAGATGGTCCATGAGGGCGATGAGATCATCCACAAAGAATTCGATGGAGTAATGCCCCGTACCGACCTCGCTCTCTCCGTGTCCTCGTACGTCGTACGCAATGACACGATTCGTTCCTGAGAGTACTTCGGTCTGTCCGCCGGGGAACATCCACATCCTGTGGCTGAAAGGGAAGCCGTGGATAAAAATGACCGGTGTCGCATTCGGAATTCCGATATCCACGTATCGGAGAAGGACGTTGTTGATCGCTGCTTTCATACACTCTTCCTGTAAAAAAGAGCCCCGAAAAAAATCGGGGCGGTGTGACATTGTTATGATCGTTTTTCGATCGGAACGTAATCCCGCATTTCATGCCCGAGATAAATCTGCCGCGGGCGGGCGATCTTCTGGTCAGGATCGAGGATCATTTCCTGCCAGTGCGAGATCCATCCCGACGTGCGGGGAATGGCGAACAGGACGGGGAAGAATTCCATCGGGAATCCCATCGCCTGGTAAATGATACCGGAATAGAAATCGACATTCGGGTAGAGTTTTCGTTTTACAAAGTATTCGTCATGCAGCGCAATGCGTTCCAATTCCAGTGCGATGTCCAGTTTCGGATTCGTTCCGGTCACAGCGAAGACATCGTACGCGAGTTTCTTGATCACTTTTGCGCGCGGGTCGTAATTCTTGTAGATACGATGCCCGAATCCCATCAACCGTCCTTCACCTTTCTTTACCTTTTCGATAAAAGCGGGAACGTGTTGAATATCGCCTATGTGGTCGAGCATCCGAAGGACTGCTTCGTTTGCACCTCCGTGGAGCGGACCGTACAGCGCCGCTGCCGCTGCCGCCGTGGATGAATACGGATCGACCTGAGAACTTCCGACATTCCTCATTGCGCTTGTGCTGCAGTTCTGTTCATGGTCGGCATGAAGGATAAAGAGGATGTTCAATGCCTTCTCGAAGATCGGGTGCACTTCATACCGCGGCGAGCCGATGGAATACATCATGTTCAGGAAGTTCTGGATGAATGACAGATCGTTGTTCGGGTAGATGTACGGCATCCCTTTGATGTGCCGGTACGAGAACGCCGCGATCGTCGGTACCTTGCCGATCAAACGAAGGATCTGTTTTTTCCGCACTTCAACATCGAAGATCTTATTCGCTTCAGGATAGAAGGTGGAGAGGGCGGCGACAGTGCTGATGAACATCCCCATCGGATGCGCATCATAACGGAATCCTTCCATCAGT
>JACPGG010000109.1:0-1037 GCA_016182545.1 Ignavibacteriales bacterium | reverse complement strand
GCACCCATTCCGGCAGTTGGTCTTTATTCGGCAGTTCTCCTTTCAACAGAAGGTATGCGACTTCAAGGTAGCCGCTCTTTTCCGCCAGTTGTTCGATCGGATATCCGCGGTAGCGCAGTATGCCCTTGTCGCCGTCAATGTAGGTGATGGTGCTTTTGCACGAGGCGGTATTCATGAATGCGGGATCGTACGTCATCATCCCGAAATCTTCATCTGATACTTTGATTTGTCGCAGGTCGGTTGAATGAATAGTCCCGTAGGTGATCGGCACTTCGTATGTTTTTCCGGTGCGATTGTCGGTGATCGTCAGTGTCTCTTTAGCCATCAAGGTGCTCCGAAGTTAAGGATTTAGAATGCAGGTGTCGCTAATTTAGAAAGTTCCGTTCCAGAAAGTTTTTCCACATCGGCGTGGAGACTGTTTCCGTGCGCATCCATCGTTACGATGGCGGGGAAGTTCTTCACACGCAGATGCCACATCGCCTCCGGGATCCCGAATTCCAAAAGATCCACTCCCTCAACCTCTTCAATGCATTGTGCATAATATTGCGCCGCACCGCCGATCGCATTCAGGTACACGGCGCCATGTTCTTTCAGTGCGGCAAGTGTCTTTGAACCCATTCCGCCTTTTCCCATCACCGCCCGCACGCCGAATTTCTTGATGATGTCCGCTTGATACGGCTCTTCGCGACTGCTTGTCGTGGGACCAGCTGCGGTTATTTTCCATTTGTCATTCGTTTTCAATGCAACCGGTCCGCAGTGATACAATATCTGTCCATTGAGATCCACGGGAGAATCGTTGCCGATCAAATGTGAATGGATCGCATCCCGTCCCGTGAACATTTTACCCGTTACTAGTACGACATCACCCACCTTGAGAGACCGTATCGTTGCTTCACTGATCGGTGTCGTCAGTACGATTTCTTTACCGGTCAACATGATCCCACCATCGTCCCCCATCTTTATGACCGGTGCCTCTTCGTGATACGGCCACCGTTTTATCGCTCCGGTCTTTGCATCAAGAATGATGTTCTGGCGGC
>JACPGG010000103.1 GCA_016182545.1 Ignavibacteriales bacterium | reverse complement strand
GCCACAATTCTTTGAATGTCGGCGTATTCTTTACGTCATCCCACGTAATACCGTGCACATGAGAGTTCTCAAAATTTTCGTACGGCGGTTTGATCAGGAATGTCTTTTTACCGACGATGTCGTTGTTGCGCACTTTCACCAGTCCAATAGAACAAGCGCTGTTGGGGTAACGGTTTGCCGTTTCAAAGTCGATCGCGAGGAATGTCATGTCGGTTATTTCAAATCCGGTCTCTTCATTGTATCCAGTCCTCTCTCTTCGATCAACGTTCGATAATTGATAAGGCGATATTTCTTGTCATAGATCGCATGCTGAAATTCCGGGGAAATAAGTGCATTCAATTCAGACTGACGATGCTTGCTCATGTCTTTCGGACCAAACACATTGAGATCTTCCAACGAGCTGAGTTCAGGAGTGTCGTGTCCGATGTGAAAGACAAATAACTTCGTCCCGCCGGGTATCAGTTCTTTCACCTTCGCCAGGAGTGTATCCAATTTATTTGCGACCGGTGCACTGTATCCACCCTCGACATCGACTTCATCAAAGTAACGTGATATTGCAAGACGATATTCTGCCGCCAGTCTTTCGACGATCGCGCGTGTTTCGAGTGTCTGCACTGCTGCACCCATATGGTAATCCATATAATCGATCCGGAGTCCCGAATGTACTGCGCGCTCGACTTGTGCACGAAGTTCAATTTCAATCTCGCGCAATGACGGATTGTTGCCGAAAAGTTTCGCGCGGGACGGAAAGAAATACCCAAGACTGTCCACCAACGTGGGAACTTTTGATGCACCGGAAACCGGTCCCCACCGGTAATTCTTCCATTCTGCATTTAACGTGAGATGTATGCCGACTGAAGCGTTCGGATATTTCTTCAATATCTCCACAGCCTCGGGATACCATGGACAGGCAAACATAACTGAGGTTGAAACGGGAAATCCCTTTTGTAACATTTCTTCCGCAGCGGTGTTCACTGCATGGCTCATCCCAAGGTCGTCACACCGGATGAGAATCGGAATTTTTTCTTGAGAGAGAGTTTGTTGCGCGGTTAACAGTACGGTGAGAGAACATATGCTTACAAGCAAGAATGAGTTTTTCATTGAACATATTCCCTATTTGATCCCTCGCTTCTTTTTTTCGATGATGACTTGCAGATCAACCGGTTCATTGCAAACGGAACAAACGTATCGGCGGGTAGTCTCATTGAAGTCCGGTTCGCGGGTTTGCTTGCAATTAGGACATTTAATGGTCAGCGGCTTTTCTTCGTTTTGTTTTGCCATGGGATTTTTTTTATCGTTTTGTGGAGCCAGAAAATTTTAAACCGGATGAGATTATTCTTTTCTTCCTGCAACATCAACAACAACAGGAGAGAAAAAGAGGGCATCGGGATTTTTCCTGTGTTCCATCCAATCGGCAAGCATAGCATCACCCTGCGATTGCGTCATTGCCTTTTTGTCAACCATCTGCTGGATGTGCGTCGAAAAGAACCGATGAGCCCATTCGAAAATTGCACTTGTCGGACCGCCGGAATAAATATGAGGTGAATAATCGACGAGCGTCATTCCGTGCCTGCGGAACCACTCGGGCATTTTTCCGGTAATGTACGGATCACCTTCCACGGTTCTGTAGTACCCGCGAACGGCATCTGCCATCCGATCGAACGCCCCTCCGCGAGGATATAGTGACAACCCTTCGTAGTAATAATCCTGAAAGGCAATGATGCCACCCGGTTTGAGAGATGCAAGAAGCTTCAAAAAGAAATTCTCCGGATGAGCGACAAATGCGATCACCCACCGTGCAAAAATAAGATCATACTGTTGCTGCGGCAACACTGTTTCTTCTACGGTCGATCTGATGAGATGCACATTCCCCCAGTTATTCTTCTGCACAAAATGCGCGAGATGATCCAGGAATAGCGGCGATGGTTCCAATGCCGTAACGGAGCCGGTCTTGTCGACACGCTCGCGGAGATCGATCGAAACAAAGCCGGGTCCGGCACCGACATCAAGGCAGTGCCATCCCTTGCTGACTCCCAATCGATCAAGAAAATTATTGGTGGTCGTGCGCCAGACGCTATGTTGAAATTGCAACCTCTCAAACTCCGAGTGATTGGCGCCGAGAAGATATTCCTTGTTTCCCTGAGACATTTTTCCTAGATAAGTATTGAAGATATGCTACTATAAAGAAAATTTGGTTTGTAATGAATCAATTTTTTTCAATCCATTCATCCGTTGGGCAAAGTAACGAATGACGGCAATTGTTGAACGATCAGTATTGAACACTGAATGCATCCCTTGCGGTTCATGCGCCGGATCTCCGGTGAATGGATCCCCCTCTCTCCACATCCTGTCAGATTGTTTTGCTCTCCCTTCTCCACCCCATGCCCAGAAATTCGTGCCGGCAATCGGTGCGCCATACCTGGCAGAATCATACACCAATGCAAAGACGCTTTCGTAAAAATTATCACGCATGCTGACCGGAAAATCAATCGAAGCATTCGCACTGTCGCGCACGATGCCGAACTCTTCGAGAACAAGCGGTTTCTGCAGAACACGTGCAACCGGAAAATGCCGCACTATGTACGCTTTCGATGTATCAAGCCCTGCGCGAAAAGTTTCAAGCTGTCTCCTCGGATCGAACCATCTCCAGATAGCAGGCCACAGATGCATTGTCAAATAATCAACGTGAGGCGACGAATGCGCAAAGCGATAATACTCTCCGTTCGAAAGAGTTCCGACGATCCCTTCACTCCCAATTGAAACGAGATGATTTGAATCGAGCGATTTGATGTATGCTGCAGTTTCATTGATCCAGCGAAAGAAGTTCGGAAGATTCGCTTCACTAAATGCGGAATCTGCTCCGGGTCGGGGTTCATTTGCCAACTGCCATGACATAATTGTCGGGTCATCACGATAAAGTCGGTTGTTGTAATTATTTCTCCGCGTAAGAATCGAAGTAACAAATACGCGGTACATGGAAACTGCCCGTTCATTTTTATAGAACGTTGCGGAAAAATCCATGAACTTGTCCCAGCCAAGTTGATCGGCATCGAAAACAGGTACGCTATCAGCCCACACAATATATTGTGCCATGCCGCCAGACCATTCCCAATAATTCGTAAGGAACAGGATCGCTTTCATTTTTCGTTTTGCCATTTCGGCAAGTGCAAAATCCAACCCAAGCAGCAGCGTGTCATCATGAACCCCGGGTGAAGGTGTTATAGACGGTTTGAGCGTTCGTTTCATTTCTGATAACTCTGAACCGGCGAGCATTCGGATGTTGGTAATACCCATTGCTTCAAGCGAATCGAGTTCTCTCTTTAGTCTTGCTTGATCACCGCCACTACCCGGCGAACCGAGATAACATGCATACCACAGATTCGTTCCGACGAAATAGTACGGTTCATCGTTGTGGATGAATTGCGTTCCGCGAACTTTGACGAAATCATCATGCTCTCCAAATGGCCAGAACCCGGCACATCCGGAAAACAACAGTATGAATGGAAAAATGCATTTACTGGTCATGATACGATTCAGAAAACTTGCTCTCACAATTACTTCTTCAATTGTTCTTCCGCTTTTTTCTTTGCAGTTTCGATCTCCTCTTTTTTCTCATCCACTTTTTCTTTCGCCTCTTCAACAGCTTCCTGTCCCTGTTCAATCGTACTTGCAACTGATTCACCTGTGTAGTAGAGATAGACAAAGAATGCTGCTAACGCGACGACTGTATAAAGAAGAAGTTTTGTGATCTTTTTTATTGCAGAGAAAATGAGTGCAATTACGAGCACACCCGTTATGATCAGGTAGGTATCGTTGTTTGCAATCTCGGTAAGGATGGTTTCCATATGTCCTTTCTGTTATTGTTTTTATGTCAGTATTTTTAATTGGTTAAAGGTAATCTTTTTCTTTGCGTTCTGCAATCAAGACTGATTTGTCTTTGTAACAACAAACTTTTTTCTCCCGTATGACTATCCATCTGTGTACATTGTTTACAGAAAAACGGAAAATAGTTATGAACCCCATCACGTATAAATTGAATTTGAACGGCTCTTCCGCTTCGACGTATTATCCCGCAGTTACTTCATTGACAGATACCGTAGTCGCTCACGCCGAACGCTCCATAACCCCGATTGCAAAAAAATACCGCATCTTCCTCATCGGGTATGCATTGGAAGAGCCGCGTTCGGTGGAAGAATATACATACGAGTTATTGAACCTTGGAATTCTCTGGCGAGCGTACGGCAGTACCGCTTTGGCGGTGAACGTTGCCCCGTTCCATTTCATGGCTCGCCTGGGTGAATGGCGCAAAACGCATCCCCGATGGAAACCATTCATCGATGTACTGCGGGGAATGATACTGTCGTTCTTTCTCGTCCCGGTTCCCGTACGGCGAACAGAGTATGCTCCTAGAACACTCAACGACTTAGGAAGATTAGTGACATGGCTTGAAGCGACTGGTGATTTCCGTGAAGATGCATTTCGTTATATTCGTTGGCTTGGATATCTTGGCACAAAACCGCCGGAATATTTCGATGCCATGATGCACAATGTACTTGAATTTGCCGACTGGTTTGAGAAAGAAAGCGAACGACGGATGAGCGTATTCACGCCAAATGTAGACTGCTTCGTTTCAGCAAGTACCTCACGCTACCGTTGGCGCGAGGATCGTTTTTCCTGTCT
>JACPGG010000098.1 GCA_016182545.1 Ignavibacteriales bacterium | reverse complement strand
TTGGTGAAATATGTCGAAGGTCATTCAAAGGATTGGAAGGATAATGTCCTTCAACAGACGCGCAGCTGGCTGAAGGAGGGATTACAGGATCGTGCCGTGACACGGGATCTGACATGGGGGATTCCGGTTCCGCTTGATGAGGCGCATGGGAAAGTAATTTACGTATGGCTTGAAGCGGTGCTCGGGTACATTTCGTCGACAAAAGAATGGGCGATGAACGCCGGTACGCCGGATAAATGGAAAGAATATTGGCAGGATCAATCGACTCGATACATTGCATTCCTCGGTAAAGACAACATTGTCTTTCACACGATTGTTTTTCCCGCGGAGTTGATGGCAGCAGGGGGATACATCTTGCCGGACAATGTTCCGGCAAATGAATTCTTCAATCTCGAAGGTGAAAAGTTCTCCAAGAGCCGCGGACATACGATTGATTTGATCGATGTGTTGAAACGTTATCCTGTCGACCTCTTCCGGTACACGATCGCGACAAATTTACCTGAGAACAAGGATTCGGATTTTTATTGGAAAGATTTTCAGGCAAAGACAAACAACGAACTGGCAGACATTTTCGGGAATTTCATCAACAGAACGGTCACTTTTGTTGCAAAGAATTTCGGGAATAAAGTCCCGAAACGGGGCACGATTTCCAAACGAGATAAAGAAATGATTTCGTATCTTCAGCAATCCCCCAAAGCGGTCGCGGATCTCATCGAACAGTTCAAGTTCAGGGACGCGACCATGGAAATGATGAATCTGGCGCGCACAGCGAACAAATATTTCAACGACAGTGAACCATGGAAAACGCTCAAAAGTGAACCTGAGCAATGTGCAACGACGCTGAATATCTGTTTGAATGTTGTCCGTTCCCTTGCGGTCCTATTCTCTCCGGTCACTCCCCAGACGTCTGAAAAAGTGTGGTCGATGCTGAGAATACAAACATTCATAAAAGAAGAGCAATGGAATAGTGCAGGCGAATTACTGGTGCCGGACGGTCATCAACTCGGACAGTCTGAAATTCTATTTACAAAATTAGAGGACAGCATCATCGAACAGGAACTTTCAAAACTGAAACCCGACAGCGATGCTCAACTAACGCTGTCGACAACCCATGTTCCGTTAAAACCGCAGATCGCGTATGATGACTTTGCAAAAATCGATTTTCGCACCGCAAAAGTGATCGCAGCCGAGCCGGTGCCGAAATCGAAAAAATTATTGAAGGTACAGATCGATCTTGGTTTTGAACAACGTCAGATCGTGGCTGGGATCGCCGAAAAGATCACTCCCGAACAACTTGTCGGAAAGACGATCATTGTCGTCGCGAATCTTTCTCCTGCTAAGTTAATGGGGGTGGAATCGAATGGGATGCTGCTCGCCACAGCGGCGGATGGAGAGAATTTTGCGCTCCTGACTGTATCGAAGGAAGTTGAACAAGGGATTGGGATAAAATAACGATGTTATCATTGTCAGAGGTTTGCGAAAAAATACGGCGGAATGAATATGTGATTTCAAAACATGGCGATGACGAACGTATGAATGATAATATTTCATTGAATGAACTCGAGGAAGCAATACTTAATGGAAGAATCCTTGAATCGTATCCAGATAGCGGCAGGGGCGAAAGTTGTTTGATAGCAGGATTTTCCGAATCCGGTAAACCAATTCATTCTGTAATCGGTGAAAGGAACAAGCGGGTTGTGATTGTGACGGTATATATCCCGAAGCCGCCGAAATTTAAGAATATTTACGAGAGAGGTGCCTAATGAATACGGTGTGTCAATTTTGTGGGAATAAGAATTTTACAAAGAAACATGTCCAGTATATTTACCGGAGGGGAGGCCAGATTTTATTGTTCAATAATGTCCCGGCTGAAGTCTGTGATTATTGCGGGGAAGAATATTTTGATTCAGTCAATTTAAAGAAGATTGAACATGAGTCAGAGCAAATACTTTCTTCCAAAAAGAAAAGCAAAAGAAGTATTGATGTTCCCGTTCAGGAGTTTACGGAGATCGCGCAATGATCGTCGTAACCGGTGGTGCCGGATTTATCGGAAGTGCAATGATTGCGAAACTGAATGAGAAAGGAATTTCCGATATTCTTGTCGTCGATGAACTCGGGACGTCGTCCAAATGGAAAAACCTTCTCGGTAAACATTTTACCGATTATCTTCACAAGGACAATTTTGTCGATGCTCTTCTCGGAGATCGGTTGCCGAAGATCGACGCCATCATCCATATGGGCGCCAATTCGTCAACAACCGAAAAAGATGTCGAGCACCTGATGGAGAATAACTATCGCTACACGCGCGTGCTTGCAGAATGGGCATTGAGAAAAAAAACGAGATTCATCTATGCCAGCAGCGGCGCCACATACGGCGACGGAGTGATGGGCTTTGACGATAATGAAGAGACGACGGTGAAATTAAAACCGTTGAATGCCTACGGGTATTCAAAACAAATTTTCGATCTCTGGGTGCTTCAGAACAATCTGCAGAAAAAAATGGTCGGCATTAAATTCTTCAATGTCTTCGGTCCGAATGAATATCATAAGGGCGAGATGAAGAGTTTGATCTGCAAAGCATACTATCAGATCCAGGAGACAGGGAAAATAAAATTGTTCAAATCGTATAGACCGGAATACAAACATGGCGAGCAGGTACGTGATTTTGTCTATATCAAGGATTGCACTGACGTGTTGTGGTGGTTCCTCAAAACGCCCAAAGTGAACGGCATCTTTAATCTCGGAACAGGTACTGCACGAACGTGGAATGACCTTGCAAAAGCGATTTTCACTTCCTTGTCACTTTCTCCGAATATTGAATACATAGAAATGCCCGAAGATATCCGCGGTGCATACCAGTATCATACCGAAGCCGATACAAAGAAATTGTTCTCCGCGGGGTGTCCGGTGAAGTTCAGATCGCTGGAGGATTCGGTAAAGGATTATGTCCAGAGTTATCTTCACCCCGAGTTGAGATACCTTTAGAATTGGATTGTAACGCCTCGGAAAATTTGATATATTGTATCACCATGAGGATCAATTCTATCATAGTAAAACTTCTTGAGACGATCTACATTTCGTCGTTCATCCTTTCAGATGGCTCCATCGCGGGCTAATACCTTTTTTCCATCTTCTCGTTTTCATGAACAGTATTCTATTTTCCGGACAATCGTTCGATAACATTTTTATTGGAAGTTTTATGAATTGGATCATTCTTGTTGTTGCAGGTCTTTTTGAGACCGGATTTGCTTTCTGCCTGGGCAAAGCAAAGGAATCGGTTGGTACGACGGCAACAATGTGGATGGTCGGATTCTTTATCAGTCTCTCGATCAGCATGACCTTGCTATACAAAGCAACGCAGACTCTTCCCATCGGTACCGCGTACGCGGTCTGGACTGGGATCGGTGCGATAGGAACAGTTATCGTCGGAATTCTTTTCTTTAAGGAGCCGGCAGAGTTCTGGCGTTTATTTTTTCTGACCACGTTGATCGGTTCGATCATCGGATTGAAGATGGTCTCAACACATTGAAATATTTTTTATTCAACAATCACATTCACCAGAGGAGATACACCATATGAAGAAGAAAGATCTATTAAAAGAGGTCGTGAAGCAGGTCGATGCGACGAAGTTCGATTCGACCCCGATCATCGATGCGATGCGCGATATGTCGTTCAGTTCGCGCGATACGGCACGGGCGACGGATATTTTTAAGAAGATGGTCGAGCACAACGGATGCACGACAGCACTCGTTCTTGCGGGATCAACCAGTGCCGGCGGCTGCATGAATATCTACTCCGACATGATCAAATACAACATGATCGACATGGTTGTGGCAACAGGTGCATCGATCGTTGATATGGATTTCTTTGAAGCGCTCGGATTCAAGCATTATAAAGGGACACCGTTTATCGACGACTCGATGCTTCGCAATAATTATGTCGACCGCATTTACGATACGTTCATAGACGAAGAATCATTGCAAGAGTGCGACGGGACGATATTTAAGATTGCGGAATCGCTGGAAGCGCGCCCGTATTCATCACGTGAATTCATTTACGAGATGGGTAAATGGTGCGTGAAGAATGCCAAGAAGAAAAATTCGCTTGTACAATTAGCGTACGAAAACAACGTCCCGATCTTCTGCCCTGCATTTTCCGATTCATCGGCAGGATTCGGTCTGGTTAAGCATCAGCATGAACGGATGAAAGCGGGTAAGCCGTACATGACCATCGATTCCGTAAAGGATTTTTACGAACTGACGCAGATCAAGATGGCTGCGAAAACCTCCGGGCTGTTCATGATCGGCGGCGGCGTGCCGAAGAATTTCATTCAGGACACGGTTGTCTGTGCCGAGGTGCTCGGTGTCGATGTTCCGATGCATCAGTATGCAGTGCAGATCACCGTTGCCGATGTGCGCGACGGCGCATGCTCTTCTTCGACATTGAAAGAGGCAAGTTCATGGGGTAAAGTTGACACAGTATTCGAGCAAATGGTGTATGCGGAAGCGTCCACCGTCGTTCCGTTGATTTTCAGCTATATGTATCATAATGCGAACTGGAAGAAACGGAAGAAGTACGAATGGACGAAGATGTTCATGAAGTAGCCGTCTATACAAACCCTCTGAACTGCTCAGAGGGTTTTTTGTTTCTTTGCATTTCGTGGAAGTCATCACTATATTTCTCGAAATAAAATTTGAAAGGATGCCTTCGATGGAAAATGTTTTACGTTTCATAGATTCAAATAAAGAGAGATACCTCTCCGAGTTGAAAGAGTTCCTGGCGATCCCCAGCGTCAGTTCTCAATCGACTCACAACGGCGACATTCAGCGATGTGCACAATGGGTTGCCGATCACATGCGCATGATCGGCATGAAGAATGTGCAAGTGATGCCGACACCCGGTCATCCCGTTGTCTACAGTGAATGGTTGGACGCCCCCGGCGCACCGACCGTGTTGTTCTACGGTCACTACGATGTTCAACCGGTCGATCC
>JACPGG010000106.1 GCA_016182545.1 Ignavibacteriales bacterium | reverse complement strand
GCTGGTACCGGCTTCCGCACTATACAACGACGGCTTTCCGCTCTCGAAGCCTCCCATAGCACCGGTAATGTTTGTAGCACTCAACGGCTGCAATGATATGTCATCCCAATAGGAGACGCCAGTCCAGAGATGCCAACTGCGGGCACGGACCGAGACAGCATTGGCATTTGCCGGTGCTGTAATGACCCATGAATACTGCGTCCATCCGGTGGCTGTGTCTTTCAGTGTGAAGCGGTAATCTGCGCCGCTGACTTCATTCCATCCACCGCCGTCTGTGAACAACTTCGAATGCCATGTTGCGGTAAAGCCCAACTGGCTCTCGGCATTGAACACCGAATCTTTCTTGATCTGACTGGTCATCACCCATGCGCTCAATACATAACTCTTTCCACCCACAACAGGTACGGTCTCACTGAACCACACCAACTCACCGCTTTCACGTCCTACCGGTGCCGCGATCTTCAGCGACGATGTTCCGGTGCGCGCCTGTTCGGTGGTGACGCCTGATGCCGGGAAGAATGTCTTTCCATCATTGCCTCCGCCCGGTGCGATCCAATACTGCCAGCCGCTGTCGGCATCCACAAATCCATTCCAGTTCTGTCCCGCCCAATCGCTGCGTCCATAGAACAGAAAATCATCGAACCACACTGTTCCGGTTGCGTTGGCTCCGGCTTCGGCTGAGATGATCAACTTATATGCATCTTTCGGCAAGATCACCGATCCGACTGCGTTCGTGTCGGCATACCAATCTTTCGTTGCTACGCTTTGATCGACATCCAATGCAACCGGTGCGCCGATGATCACCATGTTTGTATCATAGAATGTGTATTTCACCGTCCACTTTGCATCGGCATTTGCCGGGGACGTATTCACGCCGCTGGTCTTTACCCACGCGCCGATCTTGATATCCACTCCCTTGCCGATCTTATCAACCCAATACCGTACGTTGTTCGTCGATACCCAACGAGCACTGCCGGTTGTTGCTGCTTTCACGATCTTCAGTGACCGTGTCCCGTTGTGCTTCTGATCGCTTGCCCAACTCAATGTCGCTCCGCTGGTACCGGCTTCCGCACTATACAACGACGGCTTTCCGCTCTCGAAGCCTCCCATAGGCAATAAGTTCGTATTCTGCGCAATCAAAACCATGGCAGAACATAACAGCGTCGAACTTAGCCACAAAATTCTTTTGTGCCAATTCATTGTTGTTTCTCCTTTTGATAAATGTTGATGGATTAGTGTTGTTACGATAGCGTAAAAATTTTTATGATGTGTAAGCACCTCCTTCATACGGTCAATCTGTATTTTGATTTTGTAATTTTAGTCCGCAGGATTCTCTTACTACTAACTCCACAGGGGTAATTGTTTTTGTCACAAGTTCGGTTTTCCCCTTGATCATCTCCACGATACGTTGAACGGCGATGCTGCCGATTTCCTCCCGATGAACATTTACCGTAGTCAAGCGCGGTTCAGATAAGAATCCCATCTCAACGTTATCGAAACCAACAATTGCCACGTCGTCCGGAATCCGTTTGCCATTTTCTTTCAGATACCGAATGCAGCCGACAGCCATTGCATCATTGGCAACGAATAGTGCCGTTGGAACATCAGATTTATTTTGAAATATTTTTTTAACTGCTCGATATCCATTGACTACCTGAGTATCGGGTTCCGATATACTGATCCAGCTTTCCGACAGCGGAATAGAGAGAGAATTTATCGTGTGACGAAATCCTGCATAGCGTTCAGCAATACTGGGATGTTCGAGATCGCCGCCAATAAATCCAATCTTCTGATGACCTCCTTCGACAAAATGTGTTACCGCTTGTTTTGCACCAGCAAAATTATCTATGAGTACAGTTGATACCCCTTTTCCACTTTTTTCAAAATCAACAAGAATCAATGGAAGGTTTCGCTCACGGATATAGTCGATCCATGATGAGCCGATCTTTCCCGCAATAATCACTCCGTCGACATTTGATTCGAGTAAAAATCTCGGAATGTCTTGTGTATCCTTTACAGTAAATCCGACTGTAGTCAAGAGAACGTAGTAATTACTTTTTCGGGCTTCGATCTCAGTGCCGAGAAATATTCTAGTATAGAAAGGTTCTGATTTTGAGAAGTGATCTTCGGTGAGGATAAAACCAATATTTCCACTGAGCTTCGATGCGAGCGATCTTCCGCTTCTCTGTGGATGATAGTATAGATCAGAAATTACTTTTTTAACTTTGTTGCGAGTCTCTTCACTAACATTTGTTTTGTTGTTTATGACCAGCGAAACCGTTGATAAAGATAGTCCTGCTTTTTTAGCTACATCTTTAATTGTAGGTTTCTTTTTCATTTATCGAAACGTTTTATAAAAATTTAACAAGGATAAAAATAAATACCGATTAATTATAGGGTTTGATGCAGTAATTCATCGAAACGTTTCGATAAATTACAATATTGAATACCCATTGTCAAGCGTTAATTAATGGCTCCCAAAATTATCCTATTTGATTTCAACTTTTTCATTACGAAATAGTGTACCCAGCATCCATATTTGTTATATGTGAGTTTGGACATACTCATAAAATCAAAACCCCGATATCTATCGGGGTTTTGATAAAAGTGCGTGATATCGAGGTTGCGTGTTCTTTTCGGGTATCCTCCGAATCCAACGTGAAAAACCTGTCAACGGCTCAATTGCTGTGAACGATTTTATTCCTTATAAAAGATTGTCTGCGGGCTGCGTGAAGAGAGACAGTGTGCAGCGGTTCGAACATTTCAAACAAGACGAGACTCGTCGCTCCGAGAGCAATACCACCTTCACCATACGCTCCTGCTTTTACCCGTACAGCCTCAGCGGGGACGGACAACAAGTCTTTATGTATTTTTTCACGAACGAGATCGATCACAAGCGGGCAACATTGCGCAAGTTTACCGCCAATAATGATCAGTTCAGGATTCAGAGTGTTGATCAAATGGATACAGAGAGTGCTGAGGAGTGACGTACACTCTTCAATGATGCTTCGAGCGATCGGATCGCCATTCATCGCTTTGTGTGCTACCGCCGTTACCGACAGTTCATCCGTACCCTGAACCGGTGCATTGCGCCGATAACTTTGAACGATGTTGGCGTCTGTCAGAATCTGACCAAAAATTACCTGACCGTCATACATCAACGGATATTGTTCCTTGTAAAATCCCTGCGGTTCCAATTCTGTGTATCCGATTTCACCGGCGCTCGATGTAAATCCTCTGTGGAGATGTCCGTTAATCATGATGCCGGCACCGAGACCGTCGCCGACGTAAGCATACACTAAATTTTTCACCCCCTTGGCAGCACCCAAAAGATATTCGCAGAGTGTCAACGCCTTTACGTCGTTCTCTATATACACCGGCACTTTAAAATTCTTCTCCAACTCGCCGCTCAGTGATTGCCCTTCCCATGATTTTTTGTTGTGCGAAACAATGAGCGTGTTCGTTTTATAATCGATAAGGCCTTGCACGCCAACACCTATTCCGACCAGTTTTGTATCGGAATAATTTGCTTCACCGAGAAGTGATTTTATCGTTTCGACAATTTTGAGCAGAACTTCAGCGACCGGGGTTTCAATCTGATAATGAAAAGTTTTTTCCTGAAGTATTTTTGCATTGAGATCGGTCAGTATCACCGTTGTATGCGTCATCCCCATATCCACACCTGCTACAAGACCTGACATGGGAAGAAACTTCAAAAGGATTCGTTTCCGTCCAACACCTCCATTCGTTTCTACTTTCCCTGTCTCTTCCAGAAAACCGGCTTGAATCAATTTCGATACAAGTTCCGTTACGTAGGCTTTGTTGAGATTGCATGCTTTTGCAATCTCGACACGAGATATTTCTCCGCTGTCTCGTACTAGCCGAAGTATACGTACTTCATTCGGTTCGCGGATCAATAAGGAGCGCTGATTAATGACTTCCCACAATGTATTTTCCTCATGTCAATTGAAAAGAAAGAAACGAATTCAACAATAGAAACCTAACTGAAAATCGAACAAAATGCAAGATTACGAATGTGATATCTCAACACAAAACACTTGGGGACTATTTTCCCATGATCACTTCAACAACATTCATCGATCCGCTTTGTTGCGGAGGTATTTCGCCACAATGTTCTTTACCGTTCAGCAGAATTGACGAAACACCTTTTTCAACATTGTTGGTATTCTTCACGATAATTTTATATGTCGCACCGCGCCATTTACGGACAACTTCAAATCCCTTCCACTCTTTCGGTATGCACGGATCAATAACAAGCCCGTTAAATTGAGGACGTATACCGAGGATCCATTTCGTTGCCGCAATATAGTTCCACCCGCCGCTTCCCGTCAGCCAGGGATGACGTGCTCTGCCGTGTGCAGTGTGGTCATTCCCCATAATGAACTGGCAATAGGAATATGGTTCTGCTTCCCGTACTTCGATCTTGTCGTTTTGGTTATATGGAAGCAACGAATCGTACAACTTCATCGCAAGGTCTCCTCTTCCCAATTTGCATTCAGCGATCGTCGCCCAAGGATTCGGGTGGCTGAATATTGCACCGTTTTCCTTGATTCCTTTGTACACACGGGTCAAATAACCGATGTCGTCATTCGGAGTTGAATAGGTCGGCCAGCAAAGATGAATGCCGTACGGAGAAGCAAGATATTTATGCACCGCATCCATACTTTTTTTCGCCCTTTCCTGCGACGCTG
>JACPGG010000101.1 GCA_016182545.1 Ignavibacteriales bacterium | reverse complement strand
TCGCAATCTGGTGTACTTATGGGATAATCCGCCGGGGGTTGGCGAGCTCGGATTGAAAACGCATTACACCGGCTGTAAATTTTTGGAGAGTCCGGGAAATCCAAATGATACGAAGGATAACGACGGAGATGGGTTGGTGAATGAGAGTCAGACAAATTTGATCGACGACGATGGCGATTGGCGCGTTGCATCGGATGACGTCGGTATCGACGGTGTGCCGGAGACGAATGATTTTGGGGAGAAAGACGGAATGCCGACACACGGAGTAAAGTTTGCCGACGGCACAGTCGATCCTCTTCGCCCCGGAGAACCGAACTACGAACTGACCGACCTTGACGAATCGGATCAGATCGGATTGACTTCATTCAGGAGCTGGCGTTGGACAGAGAGGCGATTACGTGACGATGACCAGACCTTGAATATTCTCGATTCTGGATTTGTCGATAATTCAATCCCGAATTTCAGCGATGTGATATTCCTGTACGGATCGGGAAGGATACGGTTGAACAAAAGTGGAACTGATGGATCAATTAAAAGATTTTCCATTGCACTGCTTATGGGTGCCGATCTTAACGATCTGTTGACATCGGCTCAAACGGTTCAGTTGATCTATAACCAAAATTATCAATTCTATCGTCCGCCGGACAAACCGACTGTTCACGCGGTTCCCGGAGATAAAAAAGTTACGCTCTATTGGGATGATATCGCCGAAAGCAGCGTCGATCCTGTTGCGGGAAAAGATTTCGAAGGGTATGTCATCTACCGTAGTACTGATCCGCAATTCTCAGATATCAACACTGTCACCGACGGGAAGGGAACTCCGATCTTATACGAAGCTCTGAAGAACGGCGTCGGCACCGAAGCGAGATTTGATATTGCAGTGCGCAACGAACCATTCACGGATATCAATGCGAACGGCAAATATGAGACCGGTGAGCCGTACAACGATGTGAATTTGAACGGCAAGTGGGATGCGAGCATTGAAGATTATTGGAAAGGATATTCTCCTGTTCCGTACGGCAATCGCGGTGTGCAATATTATTTGGGAGACAACACCGGATTGGTGCATATGTATATCGACTCCAACAATGTCATTAATGGTCAAACCTATTACTATGCTGTCGTCGCGTATGATCATGGTGATTCCACGAAAGTACCTCCGACAGAAACTACGAAGCGGATCAACATCGACCCGATAACATCACAATTGGTGTTCGACGTTAATACAGTCCGTGTAGTTCCGGGACCGCGTGCAAGCGGGTACATCCCGCCGAAATTCAATTCGGTGAACGGCGTCGATCACATTGTCGGAGTCGGCACGGGAAAAGTGTCCGCAACGTTCGTGGATGATCTTGCCGTAAAAGATAAGATCGATTATTCTATCATCTTCAGCGACACAATAAGGACAGGAAATCAGAAAAGAGCTCTGGTCAACTACTCCGTGCTTAAAATTACTCCGACAGAATCCGAGGTCACACTCTTTGACACAAACAATGTCAAGATAGGGAACGCGCATATTTTGAAAGATGATGTATTCCGCGTGACACACGCTGCCACAGGACAATCATATGTTGACAGTATCGATTTTGTTATCGACACTGCGCTCGGGTACATCAGAAAGACGATCAGCGGTGGAATGGCAGGCAGCAACGGTCCGTACAAAATACGGTACCGGTATTTGGCACAACCGCCGAGCATTCTGCTCGATAATGAGGAAGCAAACCCGGTGTTTGACGGAATAAAACTTTTTGTAAAGAATGATTTGTTGTCTCTCGATTACTTAGGATTCTCATCAAGTACAGGTCTTACAAATATCGCAGATAAATTACAACCGAAACAATCTCCCAATTCAAATATTACACTGCAGTTGCTTCCTAAAGATGTAGTGATTGAATTCACTATTGCACTATCAGATACTGATGCAACCGGACAGTATATCAATGCTAATACGCTCGACTCTGCAAAAATTGTTTTAAGTAGTGGTTATGTAAAAGTTCCATTTAAAGTTAAGATTTTGAATGACACATCGAAATTTACTCTTCTTGTGTATAACGAGTTGACAAAAAAATACACAAAGAAATTTCGATGGGACCCGGGAGAAGATATCTTTTTAGCGTATCCGGGAACACCGATACCGCTTCCGTCGAAATTTACTATTCATCAAAATCTATCAATTAACAGACTTTCAGATACTTTGCCGGCAAATATTATAGCCGGGACGAAAATTCATATTACAACAAAAAAACCATTCACTAGTGAAGATTTTTTTACTTTCACAACTCAATCGGCAAAATACAATCCTTCTGTTGCGGCGATGGGACTTGACAAAATTAAAGTTGTCCCAAACCCGTACGTGGCTGTCAATGAGATCGAACCGACCGACCGATTACCCGGAACAACACGGGGAAGCCGCAGGATCTATTTTGAACACCTTCCGCCGAAATGCACCATACGCATTTACACAATCGCAGGTGAGTTGGTGAAAGAGATCCATCATTCTACCGGCATCGACAACGGTCGGGAATATTGGGATCTGTTGAACAGAGACAATCTCGGTGTAGCGTACGGCGTGTACATTGCCCACATTGACGCTCCCGGCGTCGGCGAGCGGATCTTAAAATTTGCACTCATTAAATAGAATGACTGCCATGAAAAAAATATCCTTCTTTGTTTCATTCGTTATCGTAAGTTCATCCATCGTAGTGGCACAGCAAGCCTCCATTACAAAAACGGGAACAACAGCGGCGCCATTCCTGAAGATCGGCGTCGGTGCACGGTCTATTGGAATGGGGGGAGCGTACACTGCAGTGGCAAATGATCTTTCCGCCATGTACTGGAATCCTTCCGGTCTTTCGCGGCTGACGACGAATGAAGCGGTCTTCAATCACGTCGATTGGATCGCAGATATTAAATTTGATATGGCTGCGACAGCGATACTCATTGAAGGGTTCGGCACGATTGGGGCAAGTTTCACCACGTTGAATCTCGGTGAAATGGAGGTGCCGACGACCGGTGCGCCCGAAGGGACGGGAGAACGATTTTCCGCCGGAGCGACAATGATCAATCTTTCGTACGCTAAAAGTCTTTCGTATAAATTTTCAATTGGATTCAATGTCAAGTACATCAGTGAATCCATTTGGAATATGCGCGCTCAATCGGTCGCAGTTGATTTCGGGACATTATATACTGCCGATATCTTGAACGGTGTCAACCTGGGTGCCAGTATGTCAAATTTCGGTCCGAAGATGCGGCTCGAAGGACGCGACAATTTGGTGCTCATTAAAACGGGTGCCGGCGATAAAAATATCATCAACGGAGAATATGAGCTCGACAGTTACGATCTTCCGTTGATTTTCAGGGTTGGTGTATCGACCGATCTTGTACAAGCCGATAACAACAGGCTGACATTTGCAGTCGATGCAATACATCCGAACGACAATACGGAATATATCAATACAGGAGTTGAATATTCTTGGGCAAATATCGTAGCACTGCGCGGCGGTTGGAAATCGGCGTATGAGCGAGGGGGAGAACAGGGACTCACACTCGGTGCAGGCATTTACTATATATTGTCCGCTCCGGTCGATTTTATGCTTGATTACGCCTACCAGGATTTCGGA
>JACPGG010000100.1:6705-32553 GCA_016182545.1 Ignavibacteriales bacterium | reverse complement strand
GTCGTGGAAGAGGATCGCAAGGTAAAGCAATTCTTTGTCGCGGAGCGAGCGGTAGACATCACCCAGCACGCTTTTACTTCCGCGGAGGTCTTCCGCATGTTCCAGTGCGATAAGCGTGTGCGCGTCGGTGGTGTAGTAGTGGTACATGCTGTGCTGGAAGAATGCGACGAGGTTTCCCCATTCGGGAATGATCTTTCCGAAAATGTCGCAATCGTTCATCACCTGCAGTGTCTGCCCGACATTCGCCTGCAGTTGAAGTATGTTCAAAAATTCCGTTGCCACGCGAGGATCATTCATCCGTTCCGTTGAAAAGAATTTCTGATCGCGGGAGAGCGATTCGAATGCGGATAACAGCGGAGGGCTCAACTCTATCGAATGCAGTCCGCACCAGTAAAATCCCCGCAACAGATCGGCGGGAGAGCCGAACTCGCGGGAAATATTTTTTAGGTAGAGCTGCCCGTCGCGGATCACGTAATAGTCATCCAGTACCTGTTCCCGCAGTTTGGACCAGATCTTCACCGTAACGCTTTTGCGGAATTGGTTCACCAGCCGGCGATTGAACCGGTAAATTGTGCGGGCGTGGAGAAAATATTCTCTCATGCACCGCTCCACCGATTCAACAGGGGTGCTTCCTTTGAAGCCAAGTCCCTGTGCGATCTCCAGTTGTTTTGCAAACTCCAGCGTATCCTGCTGCGCTTCCGCAACATATTGCGTTTCATTCCGCAGCCGCAAAATAAAATTGAACGCGGCGACCAGTTCATTCCTCTCTTCATTGCTGATCAACCCGTCGGCGTTGAATTGATCGATCAGCGAGATGCATCCCGATTCGTTGGACCGGTACGGATGGAGAGTAAAATATTTCGGATCGGCGGAACGGTAGATCCAGACGAGCGAATGAATGTCCCGCAATCCGCCCGCGCTGTTCTTCAAATTCGGTTCGAGCAGTTTCACCGAGTGATCGTACTTGTAGTGGCGCTCATCGACGCCGGCAATGACCGAAGCGATGAATTTCAAATCCTGTTTCTTCCTGATGGTCGAAAGCATCGCCTGCGTGTATTGCTCCATCACCGGTTCGTTCCCGCAGACGTACCTGCTTTCGAGCACCGATGCCCACACATCGACATCCGTTTGGTACAGGTTCAGGCAATCGGAGATCGTCCGTACGCTGTGCCCGACGTCGAAACCGAGATTCCACATTGAATGGAGAAACTTCTGAGCAGCATCGCTGTTCGTTTTTTTTGATTCTTCATCCGCAAACAGTACCATCACATCCACATCGGAGTACGGCGCCATCTCGTACCGTCCGTATCCTCCCAGCGCAACCACCGCGAACGTACTACGCGATTCTTCCGACAATTCGTACCAAAGATCGGTCAGCGTCCTGTCGACAAGTTCGGAAAGTTCCGATGCAACAGCGATGCCGTCCGCACCGGCGCGGTGGTACCGGAAGATCGCGTCGTATTCCTGCTTGAACAATTCTTTTGCTGTCATTGAAAGGAATATACGGAATGTGAAGGGGATTAAAAATATTTGGAAAAACACTTCCGAAGTCTTCAAGACTTCGGAAGTGTAAGAAGATCACAACATCCTCGCCACCACCGCAACATCTTTCATCGTCTTCACCGTGCCGCCGAAGTTGTCGAACGCTTCGAAGAGGATGATGTACATCCCGATCCGCACGCGATGTCCGTCGTCGTCCAGTCCGTTCCAAATGATCGAACCATTCGACGGCGACGGTTCGCTCTGCGCAAGACGCCGGATGAGCCGCCCCGTTACATCGTAAATACGCACACGAATCGTTGCGCTGTTGGTGGGAAGATTGTAATTGATGGAAAGAAAGTCATCGAAACCGTCGTTATCGGGTGAGAATGGATTTGGTGTCAGTGTCAATGCGGAATTGGACGATGCCGACGCGATATAGATGCTGTTCGTCTGCATCGGACTTGCGCCATTCTTTGCAACGGATGAACTCCAGTTCCGTCCGTCGGTTGAATTCGAGTTTGGATTGATCCGTTCGAGCGAGCGTCCCGCACTGATAATATTTTTCAGATGCCATGAAGGGGAATATCGTATGCTGTCGATCTGTGTGCCGGTCAAGTCTGCAAGCACAAGGTCTTCGCCGCTGTTGCTGAGGCTCAATGATGAATTAACGAGCACAAATTTTCCGGCGAGTGCAGAGAACTCCGTGAAGATAGAGGAATCGGAAGCAATAACAGCATATCTACCGGGAGGAACAATTCGCTTTTCCTGTGACAGCAGTATCACCGCACGGCTTCCGGTCGAACTCGGCTGGTCCATCATTTTCCATCCGGCGACATCGATCGAATCGGCGCTCCGGTTGAACAGTTCAACGAACTCAGCGTTTCCCGGCAACGGTTCGTACATGATTTCGTTAATGACGATGGATTGCGTCGGAAAACTGCTTGTTGTCGTCACTATTCCCGTATTGTTCGTGAGGCGCTGATCCTGCCCAAAATCAATCACGGCGATGACGGTCTGCTTTCCGCGGAATACATGTATCCAATCGAATTGTACTGATGCGGAGTCCGTTGGTGCAATTGCCGTAACAGGCGTTGAATTCAACAATTCATTCGCATGCGCAAGAGTGTCCGTATTCGTATCGTGGTAAAATTTTAGCGTAAAAGAATTTGCCGCCATTCTTGCAGAATTGAAAATCGTCGCTGTTATTGTTGTTCCGTTCGCGCTCTTCGCGGAAGTTATGCTTTTAATTTCAACATCGAAATCTTTTCGCGCAACAACATTCTCGATCCCCGCACTCGCCGCTGCCGATCTCCAGTTTGCGGAATCGGACGATGAACCGAAGATATCGAACCGTTGCAATGAATTCCCGTTCGATCCTCCCCATGACTGTTTGTAATAAACGCTGTCGATCTTGCCGCCCCGTTCATCGAACAGCACAACCACGTCCGGCGTGGTGTTGTTGAGTGAAGAAAACGTTGCAAAGAAGAGGGGAGCGGTGATGGAATGGTAAGAAGTGAATGACGAATCGCGCGCAATAATGAAATATGATTGTTCAGGAATCGCTGAGTTTGTATTCGTCAGCGCGGACTTGGTCGTGCCTGCATCGGAGATCTTCCAACCGTTCAATGAAATCGGATTACTGCTTCGATTAAAGCATTCGATCCATTCCGGCTCGTCGCCGTTCGGCGCGTACATGATCTCCGTAATGACGATGCTTTGCGGCGGAATGCCGACGGAAAATGAGAACGGACGGATGTTGTTCGTCGTATCATCATCCTGTGCAAAAACAGCCGAACCGAATATTCTGTACGATCCTTGTGCGAGAGAAGAAATCGTTGATTGTACCGTTACCGAATCGTTGGCAGTGAGCAACGCAATGTTTTGTTCGTAGCGGATTTCATTCGGCGAGGGAATAGAGTCGTTGTTGGAATCCAGATAGAGACGAAATACAAACGACGCAGCGCTCTGTTTGCCGATATTCTTTATCATCGATGAAACGGTTACGACATCTCCCGCAACAGGAAATTGCGGCGATACTGTGATCATCTCTACCGTTACATCGAATTCCTTTTTGCTGACGGAATTGATCGTTCCCGGCGTCGCACCGGGCGGATGCTTTGATGTTGTCCAGTTGGATTGAAGTGTTGAAGCAACGGCAGTGTCAATTCGCTCCAAAGACTTTCCGCCGGAAGAGCCGCCCCACGAGGATGCAAATGTGAGAGTATCAATTGTTGTTCCTGCTGGGTCGAACAAAATGACGGCGTCACCGCTGTTATTCAGAGCGGAAAATTGCGCATGAAACAACGGGATGTTTTCAGTGTAAAAGCTTTTGAAGGCATTTGTATCTGTCGTAAGGACAGCGTACGAACGGGGTGAAAGAAAGCGATTCGGTGTGATCAGTGCGCGAGTCGATCCGGCGTCAGAGATCCTCCAGCCGGAGATCGGAATCGTATCGGGAGAGTTGTTCACAATCTCGACCCATTCGGGCATTCCTGTCGGCGGTGCATACATGATTTCGTTGATCAGTGACATACGCGGATGGTATCCGGCATTCACAATAGTCGATAATGAATTGTTCGTTGTATCCTCATCACCGCTCAGCAGAAGCCTTGCAGTCAGCGGATGTCGTCCCGCGGTGATGTTCGGATAACTCAATTGAATCGCAAGTGATTCATTCGCTGCAAACGACTGGGAAAAATTCTGTGATGCAACGAGTGTGAGCGAATCGAATAATTGAACTGTTCCCGAAAAATTCCCGGCAAGTGCTCTGTTTTTTATTCCAATCGTTGCAGCAACTGTTTCACCTCTTTTCGGTACGGTTGGAGAAACGGTGAATGATGAAAGAGAAAGATCGACTGCTTTCTTGACAGTTACCGTAACGTCGTCAAAACGAATGACGCCGGATGTTCCTGCCGTCGAATCCGCAATAACACGCCAGCGGAAACGGACATTTGATTTGCCGTTCAGCGTTTCGGGAAGTGCAAAACTGCGCTTCACGTACGCCGTGCTGCTTTGCAGTTTCAATGTGTCGCTGATCGGGATCGAGAATGTCGTATCACCATTGATCGATGCCTCAACGAGAAGCGGCGATGTGTGCGTTGATGTCCTTCGTTCATAAAAAATAATTGAGTCGGGAAACTTCGTTGAGAAATCGAATACCGGTGTTATGAATGATTGAGAGATTCTCCCATTCGTCGAACTGACACAGTTCGGCACTGAACGTAGGGTCGTTGTCGAGGTGATGAAATCTCCTCCCGCGAGCCTGTTCGTCGTTGTCGTCCATCCTACTGGAAGGTTCGGTGTTGTCACCGAGTCAAAATTTTCAGTGTACGGAAACGACGAGATCTGTGCGGATGACAGTGTAACGGCGAAAAGAAGTATGGGGAGTATTCTCTTCATACAAGTTCAATGGCTGTGCAAGAGTATGCGGAGTCATCATGAAAGAATCAAGAGGGAGTTATCTGATTTTCGGGTTCAGAATTTTTTATTGAATAGAAGGAATGCTTAACAAATTAGTAATTTGATAATGATGGAATATATCGTAATATTACGATATAACAATCAGGCATATCCATGAAACCAACAGACAGCATCATCAAAAAACTGAATTTCTTCGACCGCTTTTTAACAATATGGATCTTCATCGTCATGGCACTGGGCGTTGCAGCCGGATCACTCTTTCCCAATATCGCATCGTTTTGGGACTCGCTGAGTAGCGGCACGACGAACATTCCCATCGCCATCGGTCTCATACTGATGATGTATCCGCCTCTTGCAAAAGTGAAGTACGAAGAACTTCCTGTCGTTTTCAAGAATGCAAAATTGCTTTCACTTTCTCTGCTTCAAAACTGGATCTTCGGTCCGCTGGTGATGTTCATCTTCGCAATTGGGTTCCTGCCGGATAAACCCGAAATGATGATTGGCGTGATCCTTGTCGGACTTGCGCGGTGTATTGCGATGGTGTTGGTGTGGAACGATCTTGCAAAAGGAGATTCCGAACTCGCCGCGGGATTGGTGGCATTCAATGCCATCTTCCAGGTCTTTCTCTATTCAATTTATACGTACATCTTCATCACATTACTCCCCCCGTTGTTCGGATTTGAAGGAGCGTTGGTTGAAATTTCGATAGGAGAAATTGCGATTACAGTTTTAATCTATCTCGGCATTCCTTTTATCGCAGGTGTGTTGACGCGGACGATCCTTCTTCAATTCAAAGACAAAGAATGGTACCACAAGAAATTCGTGCCGAAGATATCGGTTCTTACACCGGTCGCATTGCTCTTTACAATATTCGTCATGTTCTCACTGAAAGGAGAAAAGATCGTCGAACTGCCGCTGGATGTCATTCGAGTCGCGATACCGTACATCTTTTATTTTGCCGGGATGTTCTTTCTTACATTCTATATTGCAAAACGGATCGGCGCATCGTACGAAAAAGCGGCGACCGTGTCGTTCACCGCCGGTAGCAACGATTTTGAACTGGCGATCGCCGTTGCGGTAGCGGTCTTCGGTATCAATTCTGAAGTTGCATTCGCAACAGTGATCGGTCCGTTGGTGGAAGTGCCGGTGTTGATCCTGCTGGTGGATGTGTCACTGTGGATCAAGAAAAAGTATTTTGATGTCCAAATAACAGCCAATCGTTGAAAGAAAGGAGATATGATGACTCAACAAAAAGTACTTTTTGTCTGCATCCATAACAGCGCCAGAAGTCAGATGGCAGGGGCGTACTTGAACAAATTCGGAGCGGACCGTTTTGCAGCGGAAAGCAGCGGGCTGGAACCGGGAATTTTGAATCCCATTGTTGTTGAAGCAATGAAGGAAGACGGGATCGATATTTCCAATAACAAAACAAAAAGCGTTTTCGATTTCTTCAAACAGGGAAAAATGTATGCGTATGTCATTACCGTATGCGATGAAGCGGCTGCCGAACGATGCCCCGTCTTTCCCGGAGTTGCCAAAAATCTCCACTGGAGTTTTAAGGACCCTTCGACGCTGGAGGGATCGCATGAACAAAAACTTGCCGGGACGAGGATTATCCGTGATCAAATTAAGCATCGCATCAAAGAGTGGTTGCATGAATTTAATGTAAAAACGTAAACAGACAACATAGTCTTTATTTTTGACCGATGCTGTACTGTTCAGCATCGGTTTTTTATTTCTGCAAACTTCCCCTACTTCTCATTCTCATAACAGAGAACTGATACGCTCTGACCGCTTAAAAATCATAATTGCGACGGAATACAATCAGGCACGTTATATGAGTAGATACTCATATAGTCAATTACTCACAGACGGGTCTGCAATGAAAAAAACACAGGAAGAACTGAAAGCGAATATTTTAACCGCACTTGCTCACCCGAATCGAATCCGGATACTTGAGTCTTTAAAGAACGGAGTGAAGTGCAATTGCGAGATCGCCCCCGAACTGGATCTTGAACAATCCAATCTTTCCCGTCATCTGAAAATTCTTGTGCAGGAAGGCATTCTCGTCTCGTGGAAAGAGGGCTTGCGCGTGAATTACAAAGTTGCCGACAAGCGCATCTTTGATATTCTTGCAATATCGGGTGATGTAGCACGAAAACAAGCGGAAGCAAGAATAGAAGTGTTGGAAGAAGCGTAGAGCGTTCCAAGGTTCAGGATTCAAGTTTCAGATTAAACGGATTGCATGATCTGAAACGTGATGCATGAAACTTGAAAACCCTTACTATAAGACGAAGCTATCGAAATGTAATACACTCAGAAGGAGATTCACTATGACAATCAAAGTACTCGGTCCCGGATGTATGAATTGCAAAACATTGGAACGCAGAACAGCTGAAGCATTGAAGAAGATGAACCTGGAAGCGTCTATTGAAAAGGTAACGGACTTTCAACAGATCGCATCCTACGGAATTCTGCGGACACCCGGACTCGTTGTTGAAAACAAAGTAATTGTCCAGGGACGTGTTCCCTCTGTGGAGCAAATACAAGAGTTGCTGGCAAGCCATGTTGCTTGAGGGGATATAATGAAAAAGAAGATCGTACTAATTGCTGCATTGCTCATCGGGTGGATACTATTATATAACACTCTCGAACGTTTAACGGATTTGATCGTCTATTCGCTGCTCCAATTTCAAAAAGAGACATCTCTTGCTTCGACAATTCATTTTTTTATATACGAAGTACCTAAAGTTCTTCTTCTGCTGACGCTTATTGTTTTTGCAGTCGGTATTATCCGCTCATATTTTTCACCGGAGCGAACGCGGAAGATTCTCGGAGGAAAAAAACTTTTCGTGGGAAATGTGCTTGCCAGCCTGCTCGGCATTGTCACACCGTTCTGCTCCTGTTCTGCCATCCCGCTCTTTCTCGGATTTGTGGAATCAGGAATTCCTCTTGGCGTAACGTTCTCATTTCTCATCGCCGCGCCGATGATCAATGAAGTTGCTCTTGTTCTCCTTTTCGGTTTATTCGGATGGCAAACCGCACTTCTCTACATGTCAACGGGCATACTGATTGCAATGATCTCAGGTTATATCATTGGAAGATTGAAATTAGAAAAATATGTGGAAGAGTGGGTGTACAAAATAAAAGCCGTGCATAGTGAAACAATGGAAGATAAAATTACACTTTCGGGAAGAATTGATGCAGGTGTTGAAGCAGTGAAAGAAATCGTTGCGAAAGTGTGGATTTACATTGTTATCGGCATTGCCGTCGGCGCCGGAATTCACGGCTATGTTCCGGAAAATTTCATGGCGTCATTGATGGGAAAATCGGCGTGGTGGTCTGTGCCGGTTTCCGTGCTGATTGGTATTCCAATGTATTCCAACGCCGCTGGAATAATTCCCGTTGTTCAAGCATTACTGGAAAAAGGAGCATCACTCGGAACCGTTCTCGCTTTTATGATGTCGGTAATCGGGCTTTCACTTCCCGAAACGATCATTCTCAAAAAAGTACTGAAATTACCGCTGATACTTGCGTTCGTAGGAATTGTGGGTGTTGGAATAATTATTGTCGGATATACTTTTAATTTAATTTATTGAGTGTATTAAATGAAAATCCTCTTTCTTAATCTTTGTGTGATCCTGTTCTTTTCTTCCCAACTCTATCCTCAAGCAAAATCCCTCAAGCCGAAAATCACCTTCGTCGAACTCGGCTCGGTGAATTGCATTCCTTGCAAAAAAATGCAGCCGGTGATGAAGGCGATCGAACAGAAATACGGCGAGAAAGTAAAAGTGATTTTTGATGATGTATGGACTGAAGAGCAACAGCCGTACGCAGAACAGTACGGCATCCGGCTTATTCCCACGCAGGTCTTTTTAGATGAGAATGGAAAAGAGTTTTTTCGCCACGAAGGATTCTTTCCTGAAACAGAGATTCACAAAATCTTCAAACAGCGCGGTATAACGCCTGAGAAGAGCGGCAAATAGTATGCTCGATTCTCTTTTCATAACACTCTATGACGCTATGACCGGCTCCGCGTGGCTGGCAGTTGCCGCATCATTTGGTTGGGGTGTATTGAGCATTCTGCTGTCGCCGTGCCATCTTTCCAGCATTCCTTTGGTTGTCGGGTATATTTCATCGCAGGGGAAAATATCTCTCGGCAGGACTTTCTCCATCTCATTGATCTTTGCAGTGGGAATATTAATCACCATTGCGCTCATCGGCACTATTACAGCTTCAATGGGAAGATTGATGGGAGATGTGGGAAGCATTGGTAATTATCTAGTTGCCGGGATCTTTTTCATCGTTGGATTGTATATGCTGGATGTTATCAAATTGCAATGGAATACTTTTTCCATTCAACCGACTGCAGCGCGCGGACTGATCGCAGCGCTGATTCTCGGATTGTTGTTCGGCATCGCGTTAGGTCCCTGCACATTTGCGTACATGGCTCCGGTGCTCGGCGTCGTATTCCAAACGGCACAGACGGAATATGTTTTCTCAATGATACTCCTTCTTTCATTCGGTATGGGGCATTGTGCTGTCATTGTCGGCGCGGGAACGCTGGCGAAAAAGGTTCAGAGTTATCTTCATTGGAGCGATCAATCGGCGGCGCTGAAATGGATGAAGAACGTGTGCGGTATTTTAGTAATACTCGGCGGAATCTATTTACTTTATTCTGTTTGATATTATGGATCACACATTTCTTACGGAACATAGCATCGGCATTTTAGATTCTTTACCAGAGGGCGTGTATGTCGTCGATAAAGAATTTCATATTGTGTACGTGAATGCAGCCGCATCATCGATCACCGGAATTTCACGGAACGAGGTTGTCGGAAAAATATGCCGCACATTCTGCCGTTCAGAACGATGCGAGCTCGGCTGTCCGATAACTGAGGTACTCCGCTCGGGAAAGAACATTCTCGGTCTTGAATCGACCCTGCAAAGCAGCGATGGCACGATACTTCCCATTACACTCAACGCCTCGCTATTAAAGAATGAACGCGGCCAGCCGATCGGCGGTATTATTTCCTTCCGGGAAAAATCCGGGACAGATTTTGGAGAATACCTGAATCACCATCCGCATTTTTACGGCATTGTCGGTAAGTCTGAACCGATGAAAAAAATTTATAAGACAATCGAACAGATCGCCGTCAGCGATGCAACGGTGCTGATAACGGGAGAAACGGGTACGGGAAAAGAATTGGTTGCCGATGCGATTCACAAAACGAGCAGGCGAAGAGAGCAGCCATTTGTGAAGGTCAACTGTGCGGCGTTGCCCGACGCACTGTTGGGGAGCGAATTGTTCGGTCATATGAAAGGGGCATTCACCGATGCCGTGAAAGATCGAATCGGCAGGTTTGAAATTGCGAACGGCGGGACCTTATTCCTCGATGAAATCGGAGAGATGTCTCTGCACATGCAGACACAACTGCTGCGCGTTCTTCAAGAAGGAACGTTTGAAAGAGTCGGTGAGTCTGTAACCCGCAAAACCGATGTACGAATTCTCGCTGCAACAAATAAAGATCTAAAGACAGAAATTGCCAAAAACAGGTTCCGAGAAGATCTGTATTATCGGTTGAATGTAATTCCGCTGGCGGTACCTCCGTTGCGGGAACGGAAAGAAGATATTCCATTGCTCGCCGAACATTTTTTGAGAAAATACGAACGGCGGTATGCCAAGCAAATCAAACAGGTATCGCCGCAAGCATTGGATATTCTCGTCCATTATAACTGGACCGGCAACATTCGTGAACTCGAAAATGCCATCGAGTACGCGTTTGTCCGCTCCAAACGGACCGATACACTATGTGAATGCTGCCTTCCGCCGCAGCTTCTTAACAATCAGCAATGCGATGGGTACAAAAGCATCAAAGAAATTGAAGCCGACCATAAAACAGAAACCATCCTTTCCCTGCTGCGTCAACATAATTGGAACAAGACGAAAGTCGCCCGACTCCTCGGTGTCAACCGCAGCACGATCCACCGCAAATTAAAAAATATCGATCAACCATAGATTAATTTTGCAACACTGTTGCAAAAAGTTGCATTTCCAATTCGCATCATTTCTCCCGCAATTCCCTGCATTGTTGCAAAGTGTTGCAGAAGCACACTTCTCCCATTCACAATCGGCTGAATTTACGGGAAAATCCCGGGCATTGTTCTTGCTGTACATATGCTTGCATGAACGAAATGCTCGGTAATCAATATTTTTTATCACGCAATTATCCACTCGCTCAAACAGAACTGGAACGTGCACTGGAGCAGAATCCTTCCAATACGTCCGTTAAAAAGAAACTGGTTATTTGTCACATTCAAACGGGATCAACGGAACGAGCGGTGGATTTATTCCTTGAAATTATTACTCACGATATCCATTCCATCATCGATACCGATCCGCTGTTTGACAACTGTCCCTGCCCGCAATTGGTATATGAAATGGAAAATTCGCTTCCGTCACCGAACACAAAAGAAAAAATACTTGCCCTGGGAATGCTCTGGCTTTTTTGCGACATCAGGCAATCGCTCAAGTATTTTACTTCCGTTGTAACTCCCAACAAAAAAATAGAAAAGATCGTCACTCAGTTACAATCAACCATACAACAATTACAAACTACGAGGTCAGAATGAAAAATACTACCATGGATAGGAAGACATTTTTGGCGAACACGACAAAAATTGCGGTCGGTGCCGCGGTCGGTGTTGCAGGATTGAATGCCGTTGCCGGTGAAAAGAATATGAAAGTAACGGCTTGGCCCTGGCCGTATGCTTCGCTCGATGCAGAAGCTGCACGGTTGAAGGCACACCACCTGTACTGGACAGATAAAGATTGCGCTTCCGGAGTTTTCGGAGCGTTGGTTGAGCTGCTTGCGGAAAAAACACCGGATCCGTGGGCAAACATGCCTATGGAAGTGATGTTGTTCGGTCGCGGAGGAGGAAACGGCTGGGGGACACTGTGTGGAGCCGTGAACGGAGCGGCAGCAGTCATCAGTTTGGTCGCAACAAAAGCAGATTCCGGAAAATTGATCAATGAAGTGTGGGGATGGGCGGCAACCGAAAAATTTCCGACTGATGCCGCAAACCAGGCATCGATCGACGGCAAATATGTCGATAAAAAGTTCGAAGGTGCATTGCCGCAATCAATAAGCGGCAGCGTCATTTGTCACGCGTCGGTAAGTCAATGGTGCAACGTTGCCGGCAAAAAAGTTGCGGATGTCGAGCGGAAAGAACGGTGTGCGCGGTTGGCGGGCGATCTTGCTGCAAAAACGGTTGAAGTGTTGAATGCGCACTTTGCTTCGACATTCACCTCCACGTACGTACGGAATGCGTATGCGGCGCAATGCCTGACATGCCATGGTCCAAGTGTGAAAAATAATGTCATGACAGAGATGAACTGCGAACCATGTCATGGTGATCCGCACAATTCGCCGGAACCGGTTGAAGAGCATGGATTTGGGACGCCGTCGGAATTCAAACTTGATCAGAATTACCCCAATCCGTTTAATCCGACAACAACGATCCGGTTTTCAATTCCGGCTCAGCAAAAGGTCTCTCTTGAAATTTATGACATCACCGGTCAAATGGTAAAAAAATTAGTTGACGGTGAATTGTTGTCGGCAGGTACGTTTACCGCAGAGTGGAACGGAAAAGATGTTCTCGGCAGTTCGGTGGCAAGCGGAACATATTTTGCAAGACTTACCACCGATAATTTTATGAGAACCATTAAACTAAATATGGTAAAGTAGAACATCGGTTTTGCGGTATGTTCCTTTCATGAGAGTTGCCCGCAGTTTCAGGGCAACTCTTTTTATTTTTACTCGTCAGCATTCACCATTTTGTACACCATCGCCGCCGCCGCTCCGCCGACAAAATTCCCTGCAAGATAGATCCAGATATTGCCAACCGACGCAAGTCCCATTGTTGTGATTCCCGTCGCCACGGCAGGATTGTACGCGCCTCCTGAAATTCCTCCTCCGGCAAACGCTCCGACCACAACAGTAAATCCGATCGCCAGCCCGAAGTACGAATTTCCCGCCGATTTTTTCGATGTGGCGACATTCAGCACCACATAGACAAGCGCGAATGTAAAAAGAAATTCATTCAGCAATGCTTTTGGAATATCGGGCGTCATTGCTGTCAGTGCGGGATTTCCCTTGAAGTATGAAACGGTCAGTGCAGCAATAATCCCTGCAATGATTTGAACGATCATATACACAATCGCATCTTTCGCTTCACATTTACCTCGCATCCACACACCCAGCGTTACTGCCGGATTGTAATGTCCGCCGGAGATCGGTCCTCCTGCATAGACCATCACCATCAGCGTGCAGCCGATGGCAAGCGGTGCCAGCATTCCTGCGCCCGGCTCGATGACTGTCAAGCCGACGACCAGGACAAGAAAAAACGTACCGATGAATTCGACGATGTATTTATTCATGAATCCTCCTTGGTTTGTGGGGTGTGCGATGCGTATTACCGTATCAGAGACATCTTCTTTGTCGCGCTGAAATTGCCCGCTTGTTCGCGCTCTTCTTTTGTGGAGATGAAGTTGATAAAAATAATGCCAACATGCAAGCCGGTCTATTTATTGTCAATTACAGGTATGCAACAAATCAGTTTCTGTTGTATATTCTTTAGAGAAGATAATTTTATTTGTGAAAGGTACTATGAAAAAGAAAGCCGCGTTTCTATCCGTTGGCATTGTTGCAATTCTGGCGCTCGGGTTCGTGGAATTGGACAACGTCTACTTCAGCATCAACAAGAACATCGATGTCTTCGGTCGTGTGTACAAGGAGATCGTTACGAACTACGTCGATGAGGTCGATCCTGAAAAATTCATGCGCTCGGGGATCGACGGCATGCTCGAAACGCTCGATCCGTACACCGTCTACCTCGGCGGAAAAGATGAAGACGAGATCGATCTGCTGACACACGGGCAGTACGGCGGCATCGGTGTTTCTATCGGTGTGCGCGACGGTATCATCACGATCCTTTCTCCGATGGAAGGATATTCCGCGCATAAGCAGGGAGTAAGAGCAGGAGATCGCATTATCGAGATCGATGGAACGAAGATCAGCGGGTTGAATCCCGACAGCGTCCGCTCGCGCGTTCGCGGCGAGCCCGGCACGATCGTGAAAATGAAAGTGGAGCGTGAAGGCGAAAAAAATCCGATCGAGTTCGTGCTTGTGCGCGAAGAGATACAGGTACACAATGTCGGATATTCCGGTTATGTCAAAGAGGGTATCGGCTACATCAAACTGGAACGCTTCTCCCGCCGTGCAGGCGAAGAGGTGCGTCAGGCGATCAAAGAGATGAAAGTGAAAGGAGATCTGAAAGGGATCATTCTCGACATACGTGACAATCCGGGCGGACTACTTGATGCTGCCGTTGAGATCGTCAGCAAGTTTGTTCCACAAGACAATATCATTGTAACCACGAAAGGAAGAAAAGGAGGAGAGGAGAAAGAATATAAGGTTGAAGAAGAACCGCTTGTTCCTGATGTGCCGATTGCGGTGATCATCAATAAGAGCAGTGCAAGTGCAAGCGAGATCGTTGCCGGCGCGCTGCAGGACCTTGACCGCGGCATCATCGTCGGTACACGATCATTCGGAAAAGGTTTAGTGCAAACGGTTGTTCCTCTTACGTACAATTCTTCGATGAAGATCACCACTGCACGCTATTACACTCCCAGCGGACGCTGCATTCAGGAGATCGATTACCTTCACAAAAACAAAGATGGTGTCTTTTCTGTCACGCCGGACAGTTTGAAGCGCGAATTCAAGACGAAGAACGGCAGGATCGTGAAAGAACTCGGCGGCATTTCTCCCGACACGTCGGTGGAGAACGGCACGCACAGCGGATTCTATGCCGAACTGATGCGGAAGGCGATGTTCTTCAAATTCGCAACATCATACGTCACGAAATATCCATCATTCGACGGAGAGTTCGTCGTCAACGACGATCTTCTGAAACAATTCGAAGAGTACATCGCATCGCAAAAGTTCGACTATACGGAACCGGCGGAGAAACAACTGACTGAATTGAAGGATCTGATGAAGAAGGAACGGTACAGCGCCACGTCCATCTCATCGGTCGAAGGGTTACTCACTCAACTGCAAAAAGAAAAGACCAATGCATTCGTCCGATACAAAGAAGAGATCCGGAATGAATTATCCGAAGAGATCAATGGCAGATATAATGGTGAGAAGGGAAGAACGCGTGTTTCTCTCAATCATGATTCGCAAGTTCAACTTGCAGCGTCGCTTCTCATGAGCAAAAAAACGTACGACAGGTTATTGAAGCCGAGATAGTTGACTCATACTATCCACGACGCGTTATCTTTTCGCGGAAAGAGGGAATCCATTATTCACTATCATGCTGAGGAACTATGAAACGATCTCTCCTTCTTCTCATGCTGGCAACAACGCTGTCATACTCCCAGCAATGGAAATGGCCTGATAAACCGAAAAATGTGAAAGTACTTTCTCCGGAAATCACCGCAGACCGGCTGCACGAAACGATGGATGGATACAAGGATGCGCTCGGTGTACGGTGCAACTTTTGTCACGTCGGTGAAGACGGGAAGCCGTTCTCCGAATTCGATTTCGTGTCCGACCAGCTGCCGATGAAGAACATCACGCGGGAGATGATCAGGATGACGAACTCAGTCAATGCACAGATCAGGGATCTTTTTAAAGGAGGAAGCGAAACACCTGTTGAGGTTACTTGCGTTACCTGTCATCGGGGCTCGCCGGTACCCGAACGGATCGAGGATCTGCTGTGGAAGAAGTACGAATTGAAAGGGATCACGGAAGCCGCAACATTGTACCGCGAGATGAGAAGGATCTACCACGGCAGTTTCACGTACGATTTCCGGGAACATGTGCTGCTCGGTGTTGCACAACGGTGCGAACAGGAGAAGAAACAGGTCGACGACGCGATCGTGCTGATGGAATTAAATGCGGAATTCTTTCCCGAATCGCCCCGAACGTTGAACCATCTGGCATCGCTGTATATCGAGAAGAAGGAACCGGAAAAAGCGAAACCGTTGATCGTCAAAGTACTGTCAATGGATCCGAACAACAGGTTTGCGAAGAGATTGCAGACGCAGATCGGAAAATAACGGAGTGATGAAGATTTTCCAAATCTTCCGCCAAGGGCGGACAAGTTCAGATTTGGAAAATCTTTACACCTCAACTTTCAAACAGCTGCAGTTGTGGTAGTGCCCCTTTCACCTTATCCACGATGAATTCGAAATCATCCGGTCGATGGACGAAATCGAGCGGATCGCTCTCGATGATCAGCACCGGTCCGATAGAATAGTTTCCTATCCATTCTTCATAATGGCTGTTCAATTGTTCAAGGTATTCTCGCGGGATGCTCTGCTCGTAATCGCGTCCGCGGTTCTTGATCTGTGAAACGAGTGTGTCAACGGATGAACGAAGATAGATGAGGAGGTCGGGTGGTTTCAAATATTCCATCATCACATGGAAAAGGGAGACGTAGTTCTCGTAATCCCGCTTGTCCATTTTGCCGATCAAATGCAGGTTGCGTGCAAAGATCTCGGCATCTTCGTAAATAGAACGGTCCTGTATCACCGATTTGTTCGATTCGACGATCTGCTTGTGGCTCTTAAATCGATTCGCAAGAAAATAGATCTGCAGATGGAACGACCATCGGTTCATATCGCCGTAAAAATCCGCAAGGTACGGATTGTCTTCAACCGATTCGTAGTACGGCTTCCAGTGAAATCGCTCCCCAAGCATTCTGGTCAGCGATGATTTTCCGGCGCCGATATTTCCGGCTACGGCAATGAATGATGTTGTTTCAATCGGCATAACGTGGCTGTCCCCAAGAGTTGTAAAAAAGTAGTAAAGTTTTGGTACAAAACAAATGTATTTCAGGTGTTCATTAATGTTAATACACTTTCATTTTACGCGGGATTCAACACGGATCAAATCGGCAGGCGATCGTCATTGAAATGACCGGAAGTCTATATCAGGTATTTTTCAATTGACCGATGTACACATGGGGATCAACGTGGGTTCGCAGCAGAGGTTCGGATTCACAAATCTTTATGAACTTAAAGGAGTGATTCTTACTTCATAACTATTCCGGTAGTACTTCTCCCGAACTTTTCCATTCGATCCTGCAGATCTTTGCAGAGGCGTATGTGAAGACAAACGCAATGTAGCCCGATGTGACCACATCCGACAGGTAATGGTCCCCTTCAAAGACGCGGGATAGTGATGCGATGACAGCAAAAGCGAAAAAATACCATCGCCACCGGGGGAAAAGGAACATCAACGGTATGAACAATGCGAAATAAAATGACGCATGTCCGGAGGGGAACGAACTGCTGCCGTCGACAAAAAAATCATACGCCATTCCCGGATCTTCGACGTAATCATACGGACGAACCCTGTCAAATAAGGTCTTGAGCGTTCCGATAGCATACCGGGTGAACAGCAGCGTGAGCCCGATGAATGTAAAGGTGCGCGAGCGGAGCAGATTTTTTCGATAGATATGAAAGATCAATCCGGTCAACAGGAACAGACCGGGGACAATGAATTTCGGTGCTTCAAGAAAGAAGATCATTTCGAGCAGTGCGGTAAACTGCTTTGCCCATCCTGCCAACAATGATCCATACGTATGAAGAAACAATGCGAGCGGACGATCGACGAAAAGAATCAACGGAAAACATATTGCGAGAAACAGAACAGATATCTTGCCGAAGTGATGAACGTTCATTGACCAGTGACCTCTTAAAAATTTTCAGTCAATATATCCCTGTTTCTCGCTATTGTCAATCTTTGCACAATAAAACTGAACATTTTCAGAATTGCGAATAGAGAGTCCGATTTTATGTTGTTTTTCGAATGTTCGGGTTGGTACAGCGTTTGAATGAATATGGCTCAGAACTCGTCCTCATCGTTACGGCGCGTTCTTTCAACGACATATATACTCAATCACTCAGAGAATTTCTATGAAACGCTCCTACCATATCTGGCTTCTCGCAATCCTTGTCACCGTTGCGTCGGCGGTCTACCAGCGGCTGACCGGACCGACGTACCCGAAACATTATGTGACATTACTGAACGGCAACGCGATTTCCGTCACGCTCGACCGTGCACACGGCGGAGAAGGGGATCACCTCGTTACTATTGAAGCGAACGATGCATCGATCATCGGCACATTGGAATGGAAACGATACAACACGAACGATGAATTTACCGCGGTACAAATGACCTCTTCCAACG
The DNA here is from genome assembly GCA_016182545.1 of Ignavibacteriales bacterium. Lineage (GTDB taxonomy): Bacteria > Bacteroidota > Ignavibacteria > UBA10030 > UBA8401 > SpSt-333. The sequence continues at coordinate 14,389 of JACPGG010000100.1, read as the reverse complement.
GAGTGCTCTCCGCGAAACTACCTCACCAGCCTCCCGCAGGAAAACTACTCTATCGAATAAATCTCACAGACGGCAAACAGACATTTACCGCATCGACAATAATCCGTTTTCGCGGCGATGTTCCGGCTGCCGTGCTGCTGCTGCACATTGCATTCATGTTCGGCGGGATGCTTCTTTCCACCCGCACGGGACTGGAAGTGTTCGTCAAAGAGCCGAAGTTCATACGATTGACCGACCTGACATTTCTTTTTGTGACGATCGGCGGGATGATCCTCGGTCCGCTTGTATTGAACTACGCGTTCAACGAATGGTGGACCGGATTTCCGTTCGGCAACGACATCACCGACAACAAAACGCTTATCGCGTTCATCCTTTGGCTGAGCGCAATGATTGCCGTTCGCAAATCGAAAAATCCGAAACGCTGGATCCTGGCGGCATCGATCATTACGCTCGTTGTTTTCCTGATCCCGCACAGTCTGTGGGGAACGGAACTCGATTACTCGACGATGCAGACGAATTAAAAATCAGATTATCAAATTCTCAAACTATAAATTTGAAATTTTTCCTTTAATCTTTACCGGTAAGGAATCTGTATGCTCATCCGGAAAGTTCCTTTGTTTCTTCTTTCATTCTTGTCTCTTGCCGAGATTCTTCCTGCACAAGTACAGTTTAACATCATTCAACGGATGATGGACAGTGTCTCGGCAGAAAGAGTGATGTCGCATGTCGATCAATTGCAACGGGCGGGAGGTCATTGGAGCAGGGCGAATTTTACTCCCGGTCTCGATTCAGCCGTCATGTATGTACAACGGGCGTTCAACAGCATGCCGGGAATATCTTCCGTCCGTCTCGATACATTTTTTGTTCTTTCAGCACAATCACCGTTCAATACAAGACCGATGTTCAATGTTGTTGCAACAATTCAAGGAATGAATCCATCGGGCGGCAAGATCGTGATCGGTGCGCATATTGATGCATGCGGGAACAGATCGCCGGGATGGGATCAACAATGGGATTCCATGCGCGTACCGGGTGCGGATGACAATGCAAGCGGCGTGGCAGCGGTTCTCGAATTAGCTCATCTAATGAGCAACACAGCAATGGGATTCAACGCCGTCAACACGATTGACTTTGTGGCATTTGGCTTTGAAGAGACCGGTCCGGCATATACCGGATTTCTGTACGGCAGCGGTCAGTATGCGTTGCGGGCAAAAACGAACGGAGAGAATATCATCGGCATGGCATCGCTCGATATGATAGGATTCAACGATCTGAACAACATGTATCTCAACATTGCTGCCGACGATCGATCCCGATGGCTCGGTGAGCACATCGTTGCAATGAATAACAGTTTTCATCTCGGCATCACACTCAATGCACCGCCGTTTGCATACGGACGATGGAGCGATCATGCGTCGTTCTGGGATCAGCAATTTACCGCCGTCTGTTTGATTGAATGCGCTCCGCCATGGACCGGGAATCCATACTACAACGCAAATCCGTTCTACCATTCATCGTCGGATACATTGGGGACGTTGAATCCGCAGCTGTTGAAAAAGGGAACGCAATTGACGCTCGCATCATTTGCATCGCTTGGTTCATCTGCCTCATCCATTGCAACTCAAAGAAAAAATATTCCAAATGAGTTTGTACTCGAACAGAATTATCCTAATCCGTTCAATCCATCGACAGAGATATGTTTCAGGATTCCTGTTTCAGGTTTCACGTTGCTGAATGTATTCGATGCACTTGGCAGAGAAGTGACCGTGCTCGTTCATGAAGCGAAACAAGCAGGGAGACACACGGTTCGTTTCGATGGGAACGGATTGCCGAGCGGGATCTATTTGTATCGATTGACGAACGGGGGGAGATTGATCACGAAAAAAATGATTTTGTTGAAGTAGTGATCATCGGTTGCTGAGTATGTGCGGATGTTGAAATATGCGGCGTTGTTCACCATTCCCTTTGTACGGTAATTTACTTGTATAACTATTTTTTGTCGATCCGGTCAAAAAATTCATTCTGCAGTTTCAGCGTCATCGTATCTGCTTTCACCGCTCGCAGCGCTTTCACGATCGACTCGACGCGATACTCCGTCATTAGTTTGCCGAGTTCTTTTGTGGCTTTCTCTCCCTCTCCTGCGTAGTGATTCGGAAATGAACCGTACCACCAGATTCCGGTGTACAGATTCGGCAGCGAAAGCCGGTTAAGATTTTTCCCCGATTCATTCTTTGCCCGGTCGAGGTGCACCAGATCGGGGCGAAGGAACAGCAGCGACGAAGTTTCGTTCTCTCCGGCATGCATGTCGTACGAGATGTCCGATTTGCGGACAGCATTCAGTTTGGCAAGAAAATCGTTGTCCACAGCAGGATCGTAAAAATAGACTGCATAATCCCGCCGCCGCTCCAACTGCGATTGGACAAAGAATCTCAAAAAATGAGGATTGCCGCCGTGACCGTTAATGATCAGGATTTTCTTGAATCCGTTCCGAGCAATCTCCCTGCACGTTTCATCCAGCAGCCGCCAGATCAGATCGCTCGGCAGCGCAAATGTTCCCGGCTGGTGTTTCGCCTCATAGATCTGTCCGTAAAAATAATCAGGGAAGACCACGGCATATTCTTTTGCGGCAACCATGCGCGCCCACTCCCGCACATGAATTAAATCAGAACCTAACGGCGCGTGCTGTCCGTGTTTTTCAAGAACGCCGATCGGGAGAATGCATGTTGAGTCCGATTGATCGAGTGCCTTCTGCCAATCGCTCGCAGTCAATTCATCCCAGCGGAAGGGGATCTCCTGTCCGACGCAGAAACAGGAAAGAGACAACAGCGTGAAGAATATTTTCATGATTGAACTCCTTTCATCCAGCACGGTAAAATACCAGCGTATAAAAGAGGTTTATTGAATCCTATTTCTTTTGATAATATCAATTTCGATTTTTCCAAGTAAAGTGTCTGGCAATTTCAGATGAATAAGCTGATCCAATGATCTGTTTATTTGCCTCAAGCCAATCTGAAAATCGTGTCATCCCATTGGGATGTTGATTTGATGTCAGCATACCCATCATAAATCCGTTTAACTCATCGCGAGTCAAAATATTATCCTTCAAAACCAATCCAATTAATCGTCCCAGAAAAATTCCAATCGCCGGTGAACAATGTATCAGAGAAATATCAGGTTTTATTTTTGATGCAATTAGTTGCACAAACTCTCGGAATGAATATGATTCCGGACCAATAGCATCAAGAATAGCAGATTGTTTTTCCCGCGCGCTTTTGATAGCAATTGATGCCAGATCTTCAACGAACACAGGTTGAACACGGTATGATCCATCGCCGAAAATCGGGAAGACAGGAAATTTTCGAATCAACCATCCAATGTTGTTGACAAGAATGTCTTCTTTGCCAAAAACAAGTGTTGGCCTGACGATGCTATAAGGTATTCCAGAATCGATCAGAGCCTTTTCTTGATCCCCTTTGCCGGAATAATACGGGAGAGTGGATACTGAAGAAGCGTTTGAAACACTAATATGGACTACTTTTTGTACCCCTGCGACCCTTGCACAATTAAAGAGCATAACCGTATTTTGAATGGCTTCATGAAATGTAGCACCTTTATATTCGAAACGGATCCAGTAAGTGTTATAAAGAGTATCTACTCCCCGAAGAGTTTCTATTAATCTATCCGGCTTGTCAAAATTATAAGGAAAGGCCCTTACGACGTTTCCAAAGGGATTTGGTTTATCGACATGAGTAGTAATGGTGACTACATCTTCTCCTTGTTCAAGCAAGTGTTTTGTTATGTACTTACCGATATATCCGAAGGAACCGGTGACAACATTTTTCATTGTTCAACATGACTAAATTAAGCGATAGGTTCAATTTTTTTTTGCGCTCATCAAAAACTACACTCTTTTCATCTCAATCGCAATTCCGGTCTATTCTCGATGGGGGTTAAAACAGTAATGCCGCAGTAAAATCTGCGGCATTACAGAACCAAGGATAAAGAACTCTTTCTACACCGCAACAAGCGACACTTCTTGCAGATGGGCTCTGATCTCTTCCAGTTCACCTAAAATATCTTCTCTCAATGTTGCCAGTTTTTCTCCAAAATCAGTGTAAAGATTTTTGTAGTACTCAACCCCTTCATGCAAATTCTTTTCGAACTCGCGGAAGTATTTCATCTGCTTGTCTGAGAATGGAGAAGGTGTTTCAGCGATCTGCGTTTTCAGGTAATCGACGTAGAGTTTCAATTCTTTCACAAACATATGCGGGCGCGATTCTTCGTTGACGATGTTCGTTCGTCCGTAGATGTGATCGACCATCGTTTTCAACGATACGATCTTTTCAAAATATGCAATGTTCGGTCCGGGGCAAACAGAAACACCCGGTCCCTCGATGCGCGTACTCAGATCGTTGACGATGAGCGCCGCAGTTCCCAGCCCGACACAGATGCACGATTTGTCGGTGATAGCGTCGAACTCTTTTTGCCGCTCTACTTCACTCAATCCTTTTTCATCTAAAAGATTAATTCGGAGATTCTGGTACTGACGCGATGCGCGGCAGATCGCCTTTTCACCGAACTCCGTGTTCAATTGGATATATTTTCTCGGGCAGGAACTTCCCGGGCGCCCTTTGTCGATCAGTTCCTGTTTTTCGATATCCTTCGTATTGCCCCGCAAGCTGTTGAACGGCACGCCGAGCGGCGAGATGTTACTGAGATAAAGATCTTCTTCTTTTGCCTTGCAGAGCAATTGACGCGTATGATCGTCGACGTTCGTTACTTCAGGTACGAGCAGGAAGGGAGAACCCCAACCGATCGAATCGAGTCCGTAATGTTCCAGCAGAAAGTTATGTTCTCCTGCGGTACCAACTCCACCTTGTGCGGTAATTTTGATCGGAAGTTTCGAGTGGGGGATCGTTCGGTTCTTTGCTTTCAATGCTTCGGTGAAAAGTGCGTGAGTCGTATCGATCAGATCCTGACGGTGAATCCTGAATTCTTCCAGGATCGGTCCCATCAAGTATCCGTCGGTCGCAAATGCGTGCCCGCCGCAGTTCAATCCGGATTCGATGCGGTACTCGGAGACCCACAATCCTTTTTTGGCGAGGAATTTTCCCTGAATGATCGCTGAGCGGTAATCGCTCACTTTCAAAATTATTTTCTTCTTAATGTCGCCTTGTTCATCAGGATAGAAATCTTCGAACTTTTCGATGTAGCCGTACAGGCGCGGATTCATTCCGGCGGAGAAGACGATGCAGGAACGGAGATTGCTGTTGGCGTATCCTCGCAGTGCCGCCTGTGCATCGTTGTACTCGTGGGGAAGTTTTTCGTCGCCGCGGTAGTTATCCTTATCCAGCTTCGTCATGATGTTCACGTCGATGCTGCCGGGATGAAGATGTTCGTCGATCCATTTCATTACATCTTCTTTCACGGTGTTGTTCGCCACAAATTCATGGAATTGCTTCTTGATCGATGAGAAATCCGGAAGCATGTCGATGTACTTGTGAAGTTCTTCACCTTTTTCTTCAAAGGATCGTTTCAAGGCGGAGAATTTATCATGCACGATCCTGTCGATCAGGTTCAGGTATGCCGTAATCCGTTCTGCACGATGGTCGATGCTTCCTTTTTCGGTGATAGGCGTGTACGGAATATTCCATTTATTACAATAGAACTCCCGCATTTTTTCTATCAGGATATCGTCCACCAGCGACATAACGGATGAAATACCGTAATGTGCAACTTTGACCGGTGTGTCGATCGTGAACCCTATCCCCATAACAGGAACGTGGAATGTGTGGTGGTATTGTGACGCTTGCATTAGCTCCCCATAATTCTAGTCATGATACAATATAAGACATTCCTGACTGGTATGGAGAATTATTTTCAAGGGCGGAAAATTCGGGAAACAGTCAGTTGGAATTAAGAGTCAATTGTCGTAACACCGTGTGAACCGGTTTCCTCTTGTTCCCAACGTCTCCGCCAAACAGCGCGGCGGACAGGCTCGTGGGAACAAGGTGCGAGCGATGCTCCGCATCGCGCCTGCGAAATGGAGTTTCATTACAAACGTTCCCAAACAGAGTTTGGGAACGAGAATAAAATCTAGAGAGACGCGTATTGAAATAATCCATAGTTAAACCGGACTATTATGTCTATTATGTGACGAGACAAAAAAGAAAAACGAAACGGGAAAAACTTATGAACAAATTCAGGACAACTGCAAAAATTGTAGGAGCGATCTATATCGCCGGGATGGTGGTCGGCATTGGGGGGAACATGCTTATTCTATCCATTCTAAGTGCGCCGGAGTATCTTTCAACGGTCACTGCGAACAGCATGATGATAGCATTCGGCGCAGTCCTCTGGCTGATGACCGTCGCCGGCGACGCCGCTCACGGCGTTTTGATGTTTCCGGTCCTGAAGCCGCACAGCGAGCGTGTCGCAGTCGGCTATCTCGGTTTCAGGATCGTTGACGCGGTCTTCATTGCCATCATGGTTCTCTTTATACTTATTCAAATACCGCTCGGCAGCGAGTACCTGAAAGCAGAGGGAGCCGACTCGTTCTTTCTTGAATCTCTGGGAACTCTGCTCATAAAGGCGAACCTGTGCGCGTACCACATTGCCATGCTCATGCTCGGAATATCCGGCGTGATGCTTTGTTACACACTCTATACTGCAAAGTTGATCCCGCGGTTTCTTTCGGTCTGGGGATTCGCCGGGTACGCCGTTATTCTTTTCGGTTCGGTGCTTGAAATTCTGGGATTCGATCTGCAATCGATCCATACGATTCCCGGAGGATTGTGGGAACTGTTTGCCGGGGGATGGCTTATTGTGAAAGGATTCAATGCAACCGCATCCGAATCTGCCGGCTAGGGATTGTTTTGGGAACAAGAATAAAAAAGGGAAGGTGAGAGCCTTCCCTTTTTATCTTTCTAAGTGACCGTCACCTTCAAGGTGACGGTCACTTGAAATTATTTAAACGTCTCCTTCGAATCGACGATCGTCACTTTCTTCACGTTCAGTTTGTAGTTTGCTACGACGTCGTCTTCATCCAACACCTCTTTCGGCAAGCCGGCTTTCACCGCGTTGGAGTATGCCATCGGCGACGGCGTGTTCTCTTTCAAACTCTTTGCGAGCTCATCCGCTTCGCTCTTGTCGGTAACGATGGTGACGTACATGTTGTTGACGCGCCAGTATTTCTTCACGGCGGCGTTCACATCTTTCACCGTCAGTTTTGCCATCTCTTTATCGATCTCGCCGATGAAATCTTTCCGTCCGTAGAATTTGGAATCCATCAGGTAGCCGAGCTGCTCGTTCGGCGTTTGCACGTACAGTTTGCTGTAACTGCGCAGGAACGCGCGCGTCGCTTCGAAATCTTCTTTTGTTATTCCATCCTTGATCATCTTGTCAACTTCGCGGACAGCCATGCGGAGCGCGAAATGCGCATGCCCGATCTTCACATCCGCCAGTTCCTGATATTGCTGCCGCAATTGCTTTCCGATCTGTACGGGACGGATCCACAATGAAAAGTAGTTCGACTGCCGCGGCACGCCGGAGGGAGGAAGCATATAGCCGCCGCCGTTGTTGTACCATTCGATGTACGAGTAATCACCGTAGTTCATCGAGCGGGTCTCGCGGATCTTCTGGTACAATTGTCCGTACGATTTGCGGTGTTCGCCCAGATATGAAT
>JACPGG010000100.1:0-6683 GCA_016182545.1 Ignavibacteriales bacterium | reverse complement strand
ATTTGCGGTGTTCTCCCAGATATGAATTTGCCACCATCAATGCGGCAAAATCTTTGCTCGACCGCGTGATAGCGAGCGGTGTGCCGGTGAAAATTGCAGAGCCGAATGCATTATCCTTTGCAACGATCTCAACAACGACGCCGTTCGGTGTGTTCGCCTTTCCCGGTTTCGGCTGTGTGTATTTCTTGCCGGATAATGTCGCCATGTCGGCTTTCAATTGCGCGAGGAATTCATTCGAATAATTTCCCGCAATACCGATCAGCAGATTGTTCATTGTGAAGACATTCGCATAATGCTGCTTGATATCGTCCAACGTGATCGATTTGACGCTTTCCGATTTTCCGGCGGTCATGTGCCGGTAATTCGTACCGCGGAAGAGGAGATCTTCCAGCGCTTTCTTGCTGTATTCCTCGTCGGATGATGCGCGGATCACCTGATCGACGTAGTTCTGCTGGTTCTTCATCACGCGGGTGAAATCGTTCTGATCGAATGCCGGTGCGAGCATCAATCCCTTTAAAATGGGATAGAATTGATCGAGAAAATCGACATGCACGCCGAACGTGAATGTCGTGACCTCTTTGTCGACCACAGCGTAATATCCCGCTGCCCACGGATAGATCTTATCCTGGATCTCGCTGTACGTCATCTCTTTTGTACCGCCTTGCGTGATCAGGTTCGATGTTGCGACGGTCAATCCTTCTTTCCCTTTCGGATCGGCGATGGAGCCGTTACGGAACTGCAGTTTGATGATGACCTTGTTGGAGTTCGGTTGCTTGAGTTCGATGACCTGTTGTGCGAACATAGTTGATGTCGATAATATAAGAATCGCCATAAGGATTGTCATTTCGAGACCCGCTTTCAACGGGGCGAGAAATCTGAGTTGTACATTCTTTTTATTCCAGATTCCTCGTCGTTCCGATTGCATCGGAACTCCTCGGAATGACAATGAATGTAAAGTGCGATGAGTTGTCTTCATTATTTCACACCTCCTTGTTCGTCGGCGGAGATCGTGGATATGGTCAGTCCCGACGGAACAAAATATTTTGCGGTAATGCGTTTCAGGTCGTCGTTCGTCACTGTGTCGTACATAGCATACAAACGATTCAGCGATTCCGGATCGCCGGTGAGCGTGACGTACGAGCAGAGTGAATTTGCGATCGTCGACGGATTGTCGATCCCCATCGCGAACGAGTATTTCAAACGGGATTTGGTCTTTGCAAGAATTGCTTCGTCCGCACCGGTCTGTTTAAATGATTCGATCGCTTTTACGATCTCATCTTTCACGTACTGAAGGTCTTCCTTTTTTACAAGCGATGCATCGACAGAGATCAGATACGGATCGCGCGTGTCCGATGCGCCGCCGCTCAACTGCCGCACCTTCTGTTCCTGGATCACCAACTTCTTATAGAGATCGGAGGTGGGTGAGAAGAGGATCGTCGACATGACATCCAATGCCGGCATGTCGATCTCGGAATCGTTGAACGCCGGTCCTTTGTAATTCAGACTGAGTGCCGGCGGAATGCTCCCCTCTTTCAGATGTGAGTAGCGCGTCGTATCCTGTCTCGGTTCGGGAGTAACGACGGAAACGTATGTTCCTCGTTTCCACATGCCGAAATATTTTTCAGCAAGCCCGCTCACCTGATCCGGCGTGACGTCGCCGACAACGACGATCGTCGAATATTCGGGACGGTAGTACCGGTTGAAGAACTCCAGCGAGTACTTGTATTGATTCGGCATATCGACGATGTCTTTGAAGAATCCCATCGTGGTATGCTTGTAGGTATGCTTGTCAAACGCGGTGTTCACCAGATTTTCGTACGACTGCTGGTACGGGCTGGCGAAGTTCTTCGTGTATTCACCTTTCACCGCACCCGCTTCGGTCTTGAAATCGTGTTCGCTGTAGTTCAGGTTCATGAAGCGATCCGCTTCTAAGTCGAACATCGTTTCAAGTTTCGTTGCGTCGCCGGTCATATGGTAGATGGTGCGGTCGAGCGACGTGTTGGCATTCGCTCCCGCGCCGACCGATTTGAGCACTTCGTTGTACTTGTCGCGGGGATACTTGTCCGTGCCGCGGAACATCATATGTTCGAAGAAGTGAGCGAATCCGGTCACCCCTTCTTCCACTTCGTTGCGCGAACCGACGCGCACGACGATATAGAACGCCGCCAGTCCGGGGCTGTCGAACTGCACCGTGACGACATTCAATCCGTTCGCCAGTTGCTTCTGATGGATCGGGTAGGGGAGTATCTTATCTCCTGCGGACATCGCAGAAACGCCGATCACCAGGCAGATGACGAACAAAAGCATGAGCTGTTTCATCGTAAATCTCCTTGGATGTAAATGAAAGATTTTCCAAATCTTTGAGATTTGGAAAATCTATGTGGATGGTCAATTGTAGATAAATGTACTTATTCTTCAATTATAATGTGCGCGATTTCTGAAGTATTTCTTTTTTGTTGATGAAAGTAAATATACTGCTCTTTTCCGCCAAACCAATCAACCACTTCTCTGGTGTTCAAACGGATGGGCGCATGGGAATCATAAAAACGATAAGAACTCCAGGGGTACATGCTCCAATCACTCAGGATTCCGTGATGGAGAGGATTTGTATGAATATAATAGATCAATCGTGCAAAGTATATTTCATCATCAACTTTTTTCCGTTGGAAATATTTCTTAAAAAGACTTCCCGATAGTCCCTCCTGTTTATTGAGTGCTTTTGCATACCCCAGGAAAAACCTTCTGAATCTTTCACTGACAATCTCATGCGGGTGCAGATTTTCCAGATCTTTGCTTGTCCGCCGAAATGTTTTATATGTAGGCGGAAGATCTGGAAAATCTATCTTTGATCGTTCCTTAATAGAAAGATCGGAATGAATACGGACAAAAAAATGGAAATGATTCGGGAGCAAACAATACGCAAACGTGTCAGCATACCCGGATATGTACCTTTCGTACCGGGAAAGAAAGTACCGGTAATTGTCTTCTGAATAAAAAATAGGCATGCCTTGATTACCGCGGTTGTAGATATGATAAAACTGTTCCGGTTCAAGAGGGCGATTTTGATCGTTGTAATTTTCCATAATCCGAGATTAGATTTTCCAAATCTTTGAGATTTGGAAAATCTGACATTCGAAACATGTGGGAGAAGTTTGCGCAATTTTGGTGCAGATGCAAGGGAAAATTTAAACTTGTATTGAATAGTGGAAGAATATTTTTGAAAGAGTCAGCATAAATATTTTAACAAATCTTTGTAACCAAAATACATCAATTTTTCACCATTCGTCCGGTAGATGAATATTTTTATAGGGGTTACCGGATAATTGTGCTAACTATAGTATGTAGAATTAAAATATACATACGAATAAATTGGAACAAAAAATGAAAGAAGCAATTCTATTAAAATTAGGGAAAAGAATTAGAAATGAAAGACTTGAAAAAGGTCTTTCACAAGAACAACTTGCAGAATTGGCAAATGTACATCGTACCTATATTGGAATGATAGAACGAGGAGAAAAAAATATTAGTCTCTTAAATATAGAAAGAATTTCCAAAGCGCTGAAAATCACTGTGTCTGAATTATTGAAGTAATTGAAAAATTAAATGCCACATATACAAGAACTACTTGCTGGGCGATTGAATGAGTTAAACTATCCAGATTTATTGACTCGATACCCATGGATTGTTAGAAAAAACAAAAAATGTATTTTAAGCCCTGACAGCGATGGTCTGCTTTGTGGTTTATTTATGTCAAAGTATCTTGACTGGAAGATCATAGGATACTATGACGGAAAAGTAATGTTGTTAAAAGAAGGTGAATCGACATATGATGAAGATGTTGTTTTCTTAGATATGGAAATTTATAGATCGCACGTGAAAAGTGTTGGTCACCATATGGTACTCTTGAATAAAAATAGACCCCCAAGCGATTGGAATAATTTCAGTAACTGTATTCAACTTAACAATTTGCGCACCTATGATGGGAAGCATGATTTCAGATTAAAATATCCTTTAGCAACAATCCACTTCCTTCTTGGTACATTAGGAACACAATTTGATATTGAAATTCCAACAAGTGCAATTGCACCGTTATTTTTTACCGATGGTACATTTAATGTTTTGTATTCATATCCAGAGAATGTTCTAAATTGGTTAAATTTTCTTGGCATAGAAAATCCAAACAGCCCATTAAGAAAGGTTTTCATGCATGATCATTTCTCCGTTTATGAGCAAATAAAAGTTATGGATGAATTTTTTAGAAAACGAGATCTGTTAAATAAACCCGGGGAAAGAGGAGATAAATTTGCAATATCAGAATCCAACGGACAATTTAAAAATATACAAGAACTATCGGATGGAACTTATAAGATAACGAACGAAGAACAATCAAAAGTAAGAGGATTTATCAATCTATTAGCGGAAACGACAACGTGGGAATTTGAAGAAAAAAAATGGACTTTTGAAGGGCTAAAACGGTATAAATTTTCAAAAGGATCGTTTGATAGAAACGGATGGACGGTTTCAGATAGGGATTACAACAAACTAATGGAATTAAAACCGCTATCATGGGCAATGACGAGTGGGCAGAATATAGAATACACCCTGGAAGAACCCGATACCCTTCCTTAACCTCAATCGCCGATTGAAATGTTTTCGTTAAAGAACAATGGATTTTCTAATTGTGATTCGTTTACACGTTGAGTTGCAACTTCACAATATTCCTTACTTATATCAAAACCAATAAATTTTCTTCCAAGTTTTTTTGCACCGACTGCTGTTGAACCGCTGCCTAAAAATGGGTCAAGGACAATTCCATTTGGTGGACAGAAGACGCTGATAAAATCATACGGAATTTTATCAGGAAACGGTGCGGGGTGTTTCCGCTTAATTGGATTTTTATCACCTGCCATTAAATAATCCCAAACAGAACCTAATGGTTCGTTGTCTATATCCTCTTCTGTCCAAACAGTACCGGGGCATTTTAGTAAGTTTATTCTTTTTGTTACCGATTCTTGGGTCTTACCATTAGTTTTTCTATTGGCAAATCCCGTCATTGTTTTACCACCATGCTTAGATGGAATTTTAATTAAGGATTTATCAAAATATTGTGGTTTTTCACCTTTGAGGAAAACAGGCATATATTCATGGTCAACTCTAAATCTCTGTTTCCACCAAGCTCCTTCTGTGCCGTTTTTTCTATAAATGAGACATTCAAATAATTTGAAATTAAAACTATCGCACCAATCTATTATTGTGCGAAATGAAGTCAGAGATTTCCCAAAATTTCTTGTTTGATCTTGAATGACCATTATTGCTACGCCACCATCTTTTAAAACGCGAAAAATTTGTTCTCCTGTAGCGTGCAAGTCAAACGCAAAACCATTGTAGTTACGTAGATTATCATAAGGAGGTGACGTGACAACAACATCAATTGTTTTTTCGGGCAACTCTTTCATCGCTTGCACGCAATCCATGCAATATATTCCGTTGACAGAATATGGACCAATTTTTTCTAAATTATTCACTAGTTGCCTCACAAGTTCAAATGGTATTTTTAATGCTTATTTTTACAAATAATATAACAATTATGTGATCAATTTTCTATTTCAGGATGTTTTTGGAAATTTTTTGTGATACGTAATCTCGGATTTCATTTAGATCAACAGTAGTGGGATGCGTTCATATTACCATTGCCGCATTTCTTTTTTGAGTTCGTCTACGGAAACAACTTTGCTCACACGTACTGCTTCACGCCCCTTTGCTATTTTATCCAGAACATAGAGGCGGTACATTATTTCTTCAATCGTCGCGGTCTCGGGCATTTTTTCAATCGATTGAAGGGCTTCTTTTTTCATTGCATCCATAATATTCTCCTCACATCCAATCTATAAAAGTGCTGAGAAAGTGTCAACGTCATTTTTTGTCGCAGATGCAAAAAATTAGTTGTGTAGTTTTGGTGTGCCACACACAAGGCATTCGGGGCGATGTACACAGATGGTACTGCCACACTTTTCGCATCTCCACCGCTCCGCTTCCTGCTTCACGAAACTCCTGATCCCGGACCGTTCGATCGTGAGCAGGTTCTCGATCATACTCATGCCGTACTTTGTGCTGTATCGTTTATCCAATTGACGGAGACGTTTGCACGGAAATGCATTGCAAGCGAAGCAATATTTGCTCCCCGATTCTTTCAATTCCTTGCAGTTCTTGATAATGCACCGTTCGCAATACGGTGGTTTGTTCTTGCTGAGACTATTGCATCCGTCGCAGTGATTCTTTTCGCGCAGATGCGCCAGGCAGATCCCGCAGTTCATGCCGCACGGAGCGATCATCGACATCGTGATGGAATTGTGATGATTTCTTTGCTTCATTTATTTTCCTTTGAGTATGAACCAGGCTGTTCCGACGACACCGAATGCACATGCAGAGAGCAGATTCACTTCCGGCGATATCTGCCAGAGCCACGCGCCGAAGAGCGCCGCGACAGCAACGACACTGTCACGCATCAGATAATAAAAACCGAACATTCCCGCTTTGTTCTCTTCAGGACAAAGATCAAGGATGAGCGCTTTCCGTGTCGGCTCACCGAATTCTTTCAACCCCCGCAGCACAAAGACTACGGCGAGGACCGTGAAGGAATGTGCATACATCAGTGCCGGCGGGAAAAGTGTAAAGAAGACGAA
>JACPGG010000102.1:16108-18241 GCA_016182545.1 Ignavibacteriales bacterium | reverse complement strand
TTTCCTTCGATTTGATAAAATGGGTCAATGCATCCTGATATTTTCCCTGGATGAAATACAACGTACCGATCCGATGAAGTATGGCGGCAGTTCCTCTTTTGTTCTGGATTTCTTCGTTGATCTGCAACGCCTGCAGAAGGTACCGCATCGCAGATTCATAATTCACTTTTTCTTTGCTGACGGCGAGCAATTCAAGCGATTTTATTTTCAGCGGTTTATTGTCGACACTGTCGCTGATACGCAGCGCTTCAAGCAGATGATACGAGGTCAACTCTGAATGTGCCTTGGTCTGATACGACCGTCCCAATGTGTGGTGCGCAAGGATCTGCGCCGTGGTAACGTTGTTTTTGACCGCTTCGACCAATGCCCGTTTTGCGTAGAGAATGCTGCTGTCGGCATTGACGTAGGCATACGCGTCGGCAAGATCGGCAAGTGTTTGAGCAGCACCGGAATCGTCACGCGACCCGGCGAGATGTTCCTTCAGACTGTCGATCCTTGTCGTTTGAGAAACAAGAACGGAAGAGAATACGAAAGCGTACAGGAATGTGAGTGTAAGAATATTCATTGTAAGAAAAGGATTCCCCCTAAGACCACGTACGGGTAAAAGTAGAGAAATGAGTCTGGAAGGTCAAGAAGATAAATATCGACCGGAAGAATAATAGTGGCTTACTTCAGGTATACATTCTTGCTTTGTGATATGTATTCTGCACGGATGAATCCGTTTCCGCCAAGATCTTGCTGAAGTGCAATGCTTCGCGAGCGTTCTATGGTCATGAGCACGGTCGAATTTTTAAAACCGGACAGCAGAGAAAATTTTTCATTTGTAAAAGTGACGGTCGATGTTCCGATAGAATCCTGCGTTGCACTGATGCTTTCAATCCGTAGCGTCACGATCTCGCTGTTCTCGAGCACTGTGCCGCTCCACGTGACGGTGAGCGGCTGGGATGTATCGATGGTATCGAGGTCATCCGCCGGACGAAAATCGATCTGCTTGACGTCGATTGAATTGACAAATACTTTATTGTTGATATCGGTGAACGAGAAGACAGCAGGCGTTTGCAGGTTTTCCAGCTCTTTGAAGTACGAATGATCGCCGGGGCGGTACGCCATTGCATTATCCTGAAACTCCAGCGTGGCGTCGGGATTGAAGATGAGCCATCGTCCGTTTTTGTTCCCCTGCCAGAACCACGCCGTACCGGTCGTCCTGTTTGTCGTCTTGTCGTACCGGACATTCAGTTCAGTATAGACGGCGCCGTCGGTGATCGCTTCTCCTTTGTCATTTTCGCAGCCGAGAATAAAAAGGGTGATCAGAAAAAATTTCAGAAACGTTTTCATAGGATCCTTCAAAAAGTGATCGTCAATTAGGCTTGTGGAATTTTCCCGCCGCTGCGCACAATCCGCCGACAACGATTCCGTACAGAATGCCGATGACGGGACTGAAAAGGAAAATAAAAACTTCAGGGAGAAATCCGAACGAATTTTGGTTCACTTGATCCGCCGCTTCGGGATTGTGTGAAAGATACACCGGCAGAAATAGTGCCTGCACGATGCCGTTCACGATTCCCATCCCGGTTCCGGAAAGGAACCCGTGAAGAAATTGTTTTTGATTGGTCGTGCGTGCAACAACGACCGCCACAATGAGGGTGATGACCACCCACAGGTACAATTCAATACCGCGCGTCAGCCCAAAGAGCGATGCCGCACCCATAAGCGCGCCGGTAAAAGAAAGAAGAATGATGAGTGACCACTTCATGGAGATTCCCCCGGGATTTTCATTGGAGGATAAAGTACGAACTGGGAGTGTCAACGTCAACTGAATGTACGGTCAGTGTGCGTTAATGTGATGCAGGTCGTCAGATGATCGCTTCGTCCAATGTGAACTGCTCGTTCAATTCGCTCAGTTCACGCTCCAGCAGTTCGCGGTGTTCCCGTTTTTCCTGAGCGATGGAGATCAGAAGCGGTTTGACGAGACAGTCGCCGACCGCGTGAATGGTACGCTCGTACATCGCAATGCTCTCATTCTCGCGTTCGATGAGCTTTTCGACCATGGTTGTAATGGAAGTATATTCTTCAATCGTGCGCATATGCATCTCTATTAAGTGAAGAGTGATAACAACAATTCCACATCCTGTT
>JACPGG010000102.1:0-16084 GCA_016182545.1 Ignavibacteriales bacterium | reverse complement strand
TGTTGATACAACGACACTTTATCCCCGCTGTGCATCCGTATCGATTCGAACATCGCATCTGTGGGTATGACATGTTCCCGCGCGATCGCTGCGGCAACGGCACTTGTCGTTGCGCGTGCAGGTGTGCAGCGAGTCCGTAACGGAAGCCGGAATACTTTTGCCGGGGTTTGGAACACCGGCAGCGACTCATCGGCAATGATGAGGGTTGATTCGTTGCAACGCACGAGTGTTCCGTTGGATGTTACCTCTTTCAATCCATCCGCGGAAGAGAGAATCACAACGTCAGGGACATCGATACCGGTGTAGCAGATCTCGTCGCTGCTCAGCACCACTTCAGAAAGCGAGAATCCCGATCCCTGCGTTACCGGATTGTCGTTCTTCTGCGTCGCATGCAGTCCGCAGAGAATTCCGGCACGCATCAGCAGGTACGACGACAATTGCACTTTTTCTCCCGCTGTTCCTGCGATCACCCACCGCTGCGTGCCGCGAAGCGATGAAATGTAACGCTGTGTTATCGTGTCGTTTTTTTCTTTCGTATCGCGCGAGAGTATCTTTGCTTTGTACTCTTCGCAGAATTCTTTTCGTCCCGCGGTTGTTTTCGGCAAATGTGAGTGTTCAGTACCGATCATCTGCTGCAACGTCTTTCCGTCGATCTTGTTTTTTGTAACGGCAAATTCGGTGCAGAGTTCGACGATCTCCACAAGTGCAAATCCGGGATGACTGATCGCCTGCGCAATGATGGCCGTGAGATTTTTATCCGTTGCGGAGACACGCGTGACGAATTCCGCCCCGCAGCTCTTCGCCACCGCGCAGATGTCCATCGGCGGGACGATGTTTCCTTCCGGCGTTGTCGGTGTGATGAAATCGAGCGGAGAGAATCCCGAATGTTGTCCCCCCGTCATGCCGTACAGCATGTTGTTCGCCACGAGCACGGTGACGTCGACATTCATCAACGCTGCATTCACAATGTGTAACAGTCCGATCGTTGCCCCGCCGTCGCCGATGACAACGACAGATTTTAATTTCGAATCGTGCAGGATGCCGTCGGCAAGTTCAATGCCTGTTGCAAACGCTGTTGAGCGCCCGTGCGTTGTGTGGAATGTATGAGGCGAGACAAACAGCGAATCGAGGATGCCGATGCAGCCGATATCACTCACGATGCAGATGTTTGAAGGATCGAGATGAAGCGACGACAGCGCTTTATCAAGATGATGAACGTAATGATGATGTCCGCATCCTTTGCAAAAAGGAAAGTGCGCGTTCTCTTTTAATAATGTCTTTTCTGTCTCAACCTGCATCATTGTGAAGCCTTTGAAATATACTTGTCATCAGTGGGACAGACATTCTAGTGCTATTTTTCAAAAGTTTTCTTGCGTTTTCGAATCATACTTCGACGCGACGTCGCCGTCATGTTCATCCTGAGCAAATCCCAACGCTTTTTGTTGGGATGCGTCGAAGGATTTTTAAGACGGCGACATCTTGCTCAGTATGAACAATTTTCTTACAAGATTATTTATGAAAAACGGCACTAGTCTGTCGTTGGTTAATTATTTTTTTGACAGGCAGGAATGCCTGTCCTACCTTTAGTTTTCTGCTTATACGGTGATACACTCCAGAATATCGTTCGGCGTGATCATCTTCCCGAATCCGTTGATACCGACGACCCGTTTATTCTCGAACAGATGCTGAATGACCGAGCGGTACTGCCCGGTAAGATTCTCCTCCGCAACAAAGACAGTATGGACACCGATCGCGGCGTTCCGCAGCAGTGCTTCGGGGATTGGGAAGAGCGAGATGACATTCACCAGACGGACCTTGATTCCCTGTTCCCGCGCTTGCTTTACCGCTTCGCGCGCCGTGCGTGCCGTAATGCCGAAACTGATCAGCAGGATCTCCGCTTTCGGATCGTCATCCGTTTTGATGAACGCCATCTCCTGCGCGCGCGATGTTATTTTCCGCTGCAAATGGCGCAGCACCTCGATCGTTTCGGGAGAATTTTTTTGCAGCGCTCCGCATTTGTCGTGCGCGGAGCCGGTCACTGTCGTTTTATGTTTGCCGCCGACCGGGGCGAACAACGGCACATCGGAAAGATTTTTAAAATCGTACGTCTTGTAACTATTGCCATTGACATTCTCGATCTGCTTGCGGTGATTCACCGGAAATGATTTCAGCGATGCGAAGTCGACATCTTCCGATGTCATGCCGATCTCTTTGTCCGACAGGACGATCACGGGTGTGCGGAGTTCTTCCGCCCAGAACATTGCGAGCGTTGTCACTTCGAAACATTCCTGCGCCGTGCTCGGCGCAAACATCGGTATCGTGTACGCGCCGGAAGTGCAGTACTCGGTCAGAAAAATATCCCCCTGCGCTCCCTGCGTCGCTCCGCCGGTGCTCGGTCCGAGCCGCTGCACCATGGCGATGACGACGGGAAGTTCCGTCATCAATGCGTACTGCACCGTTTCGATCATGAGCGACCAGCCGGGACCTGAGGTTGCGGTCATCGCCTTTACGCCCCGCGCCGATGCGCCGACGCAATATGCCAGCGCGGAGATCTCGTCCGGCGAACTGATGGCGACGCCGTTCCGTTTCGGGAGTTCTTCGATCATCGATTTGTAGATCCCCGATGCGGGGGTGATGGGGTAGCCGGCAAAGAACAGGCAGCCGGCGTGCAATGCACCTTCGGCAATCATCTGATTGCCGGTGCGTATTTTTATTTGCGGTGTAGACATATTTTCGATTGTCATTCCCGCGTATTGTTGGCGGGAATCCATGAAGAACAAAATTATTATTTTTTCTTTGCGCCCCCGCCAAATAACTGGCGGGCAAGTCTGCGGTGAATACACCATCCAGACAATCAAAAACCGTGCTACGTGCGGGACGTATTATTTTGAAGGGAAACGAAGCGTTCTGCTGCAGACCCTTTATTGAGGATAGGAAAGACTGAATTCGGATTTGAGAAAATGGGAAGAGGAAACCGGAGAAAAAAGTATTGATTCAAATTTGCATGAGGGAAGATTTTCCAAATCTCCAGGATTTGGAAAATCTAAAGTGGGCTGGATTTAATTTTTAGTACTCTTTCCTGTTCGCGTACACGTTCATCAACAATCCCGCCATCATCAAGTACGACACAAGCGACGAGCCGCCGTAACTTAAAAATGGAAGCGGAATGCCGATCACCGGCATCAATCCCACCGACATGCCGATGTTGACGAAGATATGGAATGCAAAAAGAGAAGTGATGCTGATGGCGAGGAGAGAACTGAATTTGTTCTTTGCGATCGATGAGAGATGGACGCCGTGATACAATAACACCGCGAACAATCCGAGCACGACAACGCCGCCGAGAAACCCGAACTCTTCCCCCGGCACGCAGAAAATAAAATCTGTCCACTGCTTGGGAATGAAACTCAACTGCGTCTGTGTCCCCCGCATGAATCCCTTCCCCATCAATCCGCCGGAACCGATCGCCACTTTTGCCTGGATCACGTTGTATCCCGCGCCGAGCGGATCGTTATCCGGATCGAGGAATGTTGCGATGCGTTTCTGCTGATAGAGAGGAAGTTTGCTGTAGATGATCTGCACGAGAAATCCGATCACCACGTTCGCGCCGAAAACGAGCGACGCGACGAATTGATTCTCATGCCGCAGCATCCATAGTCCGATTCCAAGCAGGATCAAGACAATGAGGAACGGTGTCGTACCGATGATCGACGCCGCCGCCACAATCGCAGGAGCGATAATAATAATGATCAGGAATTTCGATGCGCCTGCCCAGTACAACACCGGAATGAACATCGCGAGGAATGTAAGCGACGTGCCGAAATCGGGCTGCATCATAATGAGAATGATCGGCAGCGAAACAACGGCGCTCGCTTTGACGAGGTCTTTCAAATCGGTTGCTTTCACATCACTGCGGCTGAGGAACGATGCGATCGCAAGCATCGTGGTGATCTTCACGAATTCCGACGGCTGGATGCCGAGTCCGGCAAAACCGAGCCAGCTTTGCGAACCGTAGACACGTTTGCCGATCAACAGCACGAGAACAAGGAGCGAAAGTGAAGAAAAGAAGATCGTAAATGCAGAACGCTGCAGCCACCGCAGCGGCAGCACCATCATCGTCATCATGGAAAGGAGTCCGAGCAACGCCCAGAGAAGTTGCCGGTAAAAATCCCTTCCTTCGTACGCGTCGAATGTTGCGGAGTAGATCGAAAGCAGTCCGATCCCTACCAGCGCAAGGACGCTGAAGAATGTGACGCGGTCGAAATATTCTTTGAAGAATGTGTTCATAATTTTCTATCACCCCCTAACCCCCTCTTTCAGAGAAGGAGGGGGCATGAGCGCGGTTTCCCCTCCTCTTGTAGAGGAGGGGATTAAGGGGTGGTGTTCATAAAATAGTTCAGTTCGTCGCCATCGTTTCGTCAGCGGTTTTCTTTTTCACGCCGTAGCGGATGATCTCGCCGTACAGATATTGTTCCATGCAGAGTCCTGCCGCCGGTGCGGCGAACGATCCGCCGTACCCGACGTTCTCGATCAGCACGCAAATGGCGATCTTCGGTTCGTCGTACGGCGCAAATCCGATAAACCACGAATGCGCTTTGCCGTGCGGATTCTGTGCCGTGCCGGTTTTTCCTGCCACCTCAATTCCGGGAATCCGCGCTGCGGTTCCGGTGCCGTGCGGTGCCATCACTACGCGGTGCATCCCTTCGCGAACAAGTCCCCACGCCTTTTCGGACATGGTGAACGAGTATTGCTCAACAGGTACACTCTCTGCTTTTTTAGTTCTGCGGTCGTACACGGAATTTACAACATGGGGTTGGAAATGCGTTCCTTTATTCGCAAGGATTGCAGCATAATTCGCCATTTGCAGCGGTGTCACACCAACCTCCCCCTGTCCGATTCCCAAACTGATGAGATATCCCTGCGTCCATTTTCCTTTTCCGTGCACACGGTCGTAATATTCGCGGGTCGGAAGAAGTCCGGCATTCTCTTCCATGATATCCACTTTGGTCGGTTTGCCGAATCCGAATTGTTTTCCGATCTCACTCCAATCGTCAAGCCCGACCTTCAGCATCAATTGATAGAAGAAGACGTTGCATGAACGGTGGATCGCATCGACAACATCCACACTGCCGTGGACATGTTCGCAGCGGAATAATTTATTTCCGTACCGGTACGCTCCGTAACAGGTCACCCGCCAGTTTTCATCAATGATTCCTTTTTCAAGTGCGGTCAACGCGAGCAGCATTTTAAAAGTAGAACCCGGAGGATACCGTGTCAGCGTTGCGCGGTTGAAGAGCGGTTTGTCGGGATCGTTGTTCAATGAACGCCACACATCCGGCGGAGTGACGCCGCTGAAGTGCGACAGATCGTAATCCGGTTTGCTCACCATGGCAATGATGCCCCCGTTGCGCGGATCGATCGCCACGACCGCACCGCGCTTATCGGAGAGAAGACTTTCAGCGAGCGCCTGCACATCCGCATCGATTGCGAGTTGAAGATCAAATCCGTCCTGCGGTGGAATGTCGTGTTTGCCGTTGTCGAACGTGCCGATGATCTGCCCTTTTGCATTTTGCGAAATGAATTCCCATCCCTTCACGCCGCGCAGCTGTTGTTCATACTTCGATTCCAAACCGGCGCTGCCGATGAGATCGCCGGGCTGATAATATTCTTTGTTCTTTTCCAGCTGCGCATCGGAAATTTCTTTCGCGTATCCGAACATGTGACTGCCGCGCGCAACTGCTGGGTAGAATCGTTTCGATTCCATCTGTATCTCCACACCGTACAGTTTGTCGTGATGTTCTTCGAGCATCGAGAGTTCGGCAAACGAAATGTCGCGCTTGATGCGTGCGGGGATGAACGGATTGTACCGTTGCGCCTGTTTCAGTTTGAGGGTGATATCCTCTTCCGGCATTGCAAGGATCGACGAAAGGAGCGGGAGATTATTTCTGTCGAAATCGACAGGGGTGATCATTACCGTGTACGACGGGCGGTTGTCGACGAGCAGTGTCCCTTTCCGGTCGTAGATGTAACCGCGGATGGGTACTTTGGGTACATTGCGGATCGAATTTTCTTCCGCTTCTTTTCCGTACACATCGCCGTAAATGTACTGCAGCTGGAACAACCTCGACAGCAGGATGACAAACCCTGCCGCGATGATGATCTTCAAAACACGTCGTCGCTCTATGGAACCGAACTCTTCGATCATAAATGTGAACTCTACCGTAACTGGGGTTTGCGCATTGCAATAAACATGGGAATTGACGACAGTGCGGTCGTATACAACATGGAGAACATTCCGAAACGGAAGATCGCCGTGAACAGCCCGACGTCGCTCCCTTGTGTGAAGACGACGAAGTACACGATGTTATGGACGAGCGAGATGACGCCGACGATCACCAGGAATCGGTAGTTGCTCAGCGTGATATCGATCTTGTTCTCGTGATAAAAATATCCCGCCAAAAATCCGGCGATCGTTTTAGACAATGCCGACAGACCGAGGAACTGCCCGCTGAGAAGATCCATCACCAAGCCGATCCCGAATCCGTACACTGTTGCAGGGATCTGTCCTTCCCTGACCGCGATATAGACGATCCAGATGAGCATCAGATCGGGAATGATATTCAGTACCGACATGAACGACACGATGGTCGTCTGTAGCGTGATCAATCCAAGTGAAATGAGAATAAGGCGAAGGTGTTTGGGCATCGGTAAAAATCTTTTTGAAACGTCAATGCCCGCTTGACCGCAGGCATCTGTTTGAAAGTAGTGCAAAAACCGAAAAGAAGCAATCCGTAACGGTGCATCGAGCAATCCGATTGCTCACAGCAATCGGATTGCTGCAGCGAAAAACTTTGCTTGCTTCTCATGGTAACTTTCCTAACTTTCAAGCATGGATACGCTCTTCAAAAATCTCGTTGTTCCCAATGAAAAACTCTTTTATTCCCGGAATGATGCAAGCGATCCCCGCATGGGTGATATCGTGCTGCGCGGGGAAAAGAATTTTTCCGACGAGGTCACAGTCGGTATCGTGGGAGTTCCGACTGACGAAGGGGTGAAACGGAATGGAGGACGGATCGGCGCAAAAGACGGTCCCGATGCGATCCGCGCTGAGTTGTACAAACGCACCCCGTTCGTCATCGGTAAGGAAAACTCGGCATCGGGACTTTCGATCTTCGATTTCGGCGATATTAAAATCGGAAAAACGCTGGAAGAAACGCACGATAAACTGACCGAGACGGTTCATTCGATCGTTTCCGCCGGTATTATCCCGATCGTCCTCGGCGGCGGACATGATATTGCTTATCCGAACTTTGCCGGATTCTCGAAAGGGAAAAAGAATGTCGGCGTGATCAACATCGATACGCACCTCGATTACCGCAAGCCGAGTCCGAAACGGAACAGCGGCACGTCGTTCCGCCAAATGCTTGATCAGACCAACAGTCCGTTGAATGCGATGAATTTTGTGGAGGTCGCCGTGCAATCATTTGCCAATGCACACGAGCATTACTCGGAACTGATCGAGCGGGGCGCCACGATCTTTTCGCTGCGCGATGTGAGGGAAGACGGCATCACAAAGATACTCGATCTCGCGTACGAACTCGCGACAACGTCGGTCGATTCTCTCTATATGAGTTTTGATCTGGATGCCGTGCACGGAGCCGACGCACCGGGTGTCAGTGCGCCTCTTCCAACAGGACTCACCACTGAAGAATTTCTCACCGCCGCACTCTTTGCCGGCAAACGTCGCAAAACGAAGATCATCGATATCGTAGAAATGAATCCGAAGTATGATGTCGACTGCCGCACGGCAAAACTCGCTGCCATTGCGATCATGTATTTTCTGACGGGAGTGGCGAACAGATAGAATAGTGGGGTCGGTGGAGCAAACTTTTCCTCTGCATTGCTGTCCAACAGACACGTTATCCAAGATTTTTGCTTCGAAGAATTTCTTACAAGGAGATTCCTATGAACAAGATAACCTGTTTCATACTTGCAGTGTTGTTCGGCGGTTGTTACACGCAGCTTCAGATGGCAAGTAAAGATGCGTCCTCAACCCCGGTATATGTTTCTCCTGAGCCGATCATCGTTATTCCCCCTCAACCATGTCCACGACCTTTTCCTCATCCGGTCCCACAACCGCATCCTATTATTATTATTCAGCCCGCTGTACAGATAACCGCGCAGGTGCCCGTTCAGGAAAACAACCGGATACGGACAAACGGTTCAACAAGAGATAACGATGAACAACGCGAAAGAACAGAACAGCGGAAAAGGTAAAAAATTTTTTTACGCAACAGAGCACTGAAGGAATATCGTAAAATAAAAAGGACAGACTTGCGTCTGTCCCTACATTACTCTTTGCGTCTTAGCGTCTCTGCGGTGAAATGCTTTACGCTTTCTTCAGCGTCAGCACTGTAATTTCCGAACGCGCGCCGACACGCATCGGCGGTCCCCAGTAACCTGTTCCTTTGCTCACGTATGCCCAGGTCTTTTCTCCCCACTTGTTCAATCCTTTGATGAACGGCTGTCCGATCGTCGCAACAAAATTCCACGGGAAGAATTGCCCGCCGTGCGTGTGCCCCATTAAGACGAGATCGAGATCGAGCCCGTCGGTCTGGTACAGACTGCGCGGCTGGTGCGCCATCAAAATTTTTGTTGCGTCTGCTGCCGCTCCTTCGAATGCTTTCTTCGGATCGGATTTATGGCTCGGATAAAATCCCCCGCCGCTGTAATCGGTAACGCCTGCAAGTACAACCGATGATCCGTTTTTCGAAATCGTCCTGTATTCGTTCATCAGCACATCGTATCCCATCTCCCGCGCGTGATTCACCCACGCTTCAGCACCGGAATAATATTCGTGATTTCCCGTGACGAAAAATTTTCCGTACGGCGCTGTCAGTCCGGCGAGCGGTGCAACATCATTTTTAAGATGCGGTACGGAGCCGTCGGCAAGATCTCCCGTGAATGCGATCAGGTCCGGCGATAAATTTTTAACCTCTTCTGCGACCGTTTCGATCCAATCTCTTTTAATCGTCAGTCCGGCGTGAATGTCCGTGATCTGCACGATCTTGAATCCGTCGAAATCATGGGGCAGACGTGCGATCGGAATATCGACATTGATGATGCTCGGTCTGCGCCGCGCTTCGTAGACGCCGTACGCGGTCAGCGTACCTGCGGCACCGATCACGGCAAGATTGGTCGTTTGCAGAAGGAATTCCCTTTTCGATGCGTCAACAATTTCCGGTGCAGAGGAAATGAGCGTATAGATTTTTTGTGCACTGAATCCGAAAAGGTAGATGATGTCCCGGAGAAAGACTCCCACAAAAACGAATGATATGATGCCGAGCGAAACATACCCGATCCACGAAAGAGCGTCGCTTGCCTTTTCTGCAAATCGAACTAAAATGAATGTGCTGAACGGTATCATGAACATCAGGATCAGTCCCGTCCACGCCAGCATTTTATAGGGGGATTGTAATTTGAACGGCGTGATGAGCCGCCAGCCGAGATAGGAAATGCCGATGCCGTACACCGACAGGACGATTCCCATCCAGATAAGGTACATTGTTGTTTCGGACATAGTTCTTTTAAGATGATTGGTAGATGATTGTTCGGACATTGTAAAATTCCAAATGACAAATTTCAAATTACAAACAAATTATAATTCCCAAAAATTCAAAACCATATATCCGAAATCCACTTTTCATTGAAAATTATTATTTGAAATTTATTTGATATTTGGTGATTGTGCTTTTGGAATTATTATGTAAAAAACGTGAACCTGTAACTCTGGACCATGAAACAGCGCTCACTTCACAATCTTCATCTGGAACATCGGCGTCTGAAACATGCCGAACAGTCGCACCCACAACGGCAAGATCTGTTCTGTTCCCCGCGCGGTGGTAATGTCGCCGAGATCGATGACGTTCCCGCTTTTCCATCCGAACGAAACGAGCAACGAAAGGACTTTTGCTTTTGCCTCGGCGTCATTTCCGCTCAAAAAGACCGTATGGTCGCCGCCGTTCACGAGCGAAGGATTGACCATCAACGGATTTGAGAGCGTATTGAGAGTCTTCACAACCCTGACATCCGGAAATGCGCGCTGGATCTGTTCGCCGAGCGAATCGGTATTACTGACGGTAAGTGATGGCGGCATTCCTTTGGAGAAATCGAGCGGATTGGAAATATCGATCAGGATCTTCTCGCTCAGATTTTTCGATCCAGCCGATCTCAACGCATCGAGCGAACCCGTGCCGGATGTGCAGTTGAAAATAATTTCACCGAACTGTGCGGCATCCTCAAACGTGCCGGCAGAAGCATGTGCGCCGTTTTTCTTCACCCATGCATTTGCTTTTTCGTTGTTTGCAGTGCGTGAACCCATCTTTACTTTGTGACCCAATTGAACAAGTTTCGTTCCGATTGCATCGCCGACCATCCCTGTACCAAGCACGCCGGTATTCATGTTCTCCTCCTCAATAATTATTGGGAAAAATTTCGCGAATATTTTTTAAATGCTGTTTCAGGTTTCATGATTCATGCTGACACTACATTCATGTCGTGTGTGAAACGTGAAACCCGAATCTTGAAACTGTTCTCACGCTTCTTTCTTCTCATCGCCGGGATAATATCCGCAA
Organism: Ignavibacteriales bacterium; assembly: GCA_016182545.1. GTDB lineage: Bacteria > Bacteroidota > Ignavibacteria > UBA10030 > UBA8401 > SpSt-333. Next base: position 5,450 of record JACPGG010000102.1, on the reverse strand, counting down.
CGGCGGCGCCATTCTTCTTTGAACTTTTCCCGTTCTTCGGGCGTCATCGCGGCAAGTTTTTCTTCCATCTTGTGTTTCCATCGGTGCGATTTCCATCCGCCGCTGTGCCCGTGCCATCCCCGTACGAGAATGTGCGACAGCAACAACAATCCCATCGCCTGCCAGTATGTGACGGTCGGTCCGCCGAAGATCTCCGGGATCAGCCAGTTCCAGAGGAACATGACCGCGAATCCGATCAACGCAATCGCCACAACGGCGAATGCTAAAAATTTTGTGGCTTTTGCCGCCCACCAGTATTTCATGATTGTATCTCCTTAAAAATAATCCTGTGTGTCATTGCGAGCCGTTTTTTGGCGAAGCAATGACTTATTCATTGAATTCAAACTCATTGTACAACTCCTGCAACTTTTCCCGCAGGAACAACACAGCGTACCGTTTTCTCGACAACAGCGTGTTGATCGGTTCACCCGTCGCCTCGGCGATCTCTTTGAAACTCTTCCCTTCCAATTCATGCATCACAAATACTTCTTTCTGCTCATTCGGCAGTTCATCCAACGCGTCGGCAAGTTCCGTCCACACTAACGATCTCGCATACACCTGATCAGGATTTTGCGTCGGATCGTACAGAATATCTTCCAGATTTAACGGCAGCGACGGATCGTGCTCGTCGCGCGGGAGTGATTCGGGACGCTTCTTCCTGTACCAATCGATGATCTTGTTCCGCGCAACAGTGTAGAGCCACGAGGTCATTTTCTCGATCGGCTCCGTCACGCTGTAACTCGACATCAACTGGTAGAAGACATCCGAAAGAATATCCTCGGCATCCTGTTCCGTGCGGACGCGCTGACGGATGAAATCGAACAGACGCTTCCGCTGCGAACGGAATGCTTTATCCGCCGCATCATTCGCTGCCGGCTGCTTTGTTAATGCGATCGCATTGACCACTGAACGTTCCGATTTGTTATCAGTTGTGCTCACTCAAAAAGACGGATGGTGAGTGGGAATATTGTAGGTGATTGTTCAGAGTACACAGATTTTTTCACAGATAGAACAAGAAACCCCGAAGCATGACTCGGGGTTCCGTCTATACAAAGGTCGAATCTGGAGATTCGACCTACATATCTATAATCGTACGCCGAACACCACCTTCCACCGGAGATCGAACTCTTTATCGTCAGGTCTGGAAGGATCACGCACCCAGATCGGGAAGTAGATCCCGAATCCGCTCGAACCGGTATTGATCGCGCCGATGTTGATGTTTCCGAGCGATATCAGGTAGCCGATCCCTGCATCATAATAAAATTGCTTGAACCGTGTCGAAGTTGAATCCCACACCGTGCCGGCATCTGCAAAGAGAAGCAGCGGTCCGCGCACGAGCGCAAGATTGAACGATGCAACCTGCAGCGCCGTGGTATCGTGTGAAAGGAACATGTTCCCTCCTCCCGATTTTGTCACACGCGACCGTCCGGTTCGTCCGATCACCTGAGTGCGGAAGAACCAACTGTCGAATCGCTCGAGCGGTGTTGCCTGTGTAAGTGAGAATGCACTCTGCGCCGGAACGGTTCCGTCCGAACTTCCGGAGAAGAACCTACAATGCAATCGGAATCCGATGATGAACGGATGATCGAGCATCGATTCAACCGTCAATTTGGAATAACCGAACGACGATGCGGGCAAGCCGAATTCGTCTTCCAATTTAATCGTGAATTTTCCCCACCGGAAATTTTCGAAATACTTCAGACTGATGAATCCCGCATCGAGCCGTCCGGCTGTATTCCATTCGGTTGGATTGTCCAGATAGCGCGCATCGTTCACCCTGAGCGAAAGGATGCTTGTGCCGATTGTGAATCTGCGTACATAATTCCGGACAATATTTCTTCGCTCTTCAAAATTTTTTTCGACGGACCACCGCCACCCTGTGAAACCATCAAGCCGGAACATCCATGCCGACGTGGTCAACTGCGGATCCCACAACCGCAGCGGCGTTGCATACGAAAGTTCAAAGTCGGGAACACCGCTGCGCGTACCGTGCTTTGCCGCGGCGGTAATACTGTGGTCGGTTGCAATGTAACTTCCATTGATGCTTGTACCGATTTCTAATCCGTCGCGCAGATTGAATCCGATCGCCGGTGCGGCGTTGATACAGTACGAATCGAGCGGATAAAAAATCCTGTTCAACATATTGATGCCGTAATCGAACGAGACGGGGAACGACCACGAGTTGTTCAACCGGTTCACATCGGCAAGTTTCATATCGGGATCGATGACAACATTGATCGGTTTCGCAGGAACCGAATCGACAATAAATTCTGCGCGGTTCGTTTTGCTCCACAACTCTTCCGAGAATCGAACGTCCTTTGAAGTTCCGTTTTCAAACGTCAATCGTATTGTTGCCGGCATTCTGGTCAATTCGTTGTTCTGCAACGTGAGAATCGCTTTCCATCGCCCGTGTTCTTCGATGGATTCGACCTCATCGAGCGCGATATCAAGTTTCCATGTCTGGTCGAACCATTGATTCCAAAACCAATCGAGATCGCGTCCGGCGACATCTTCTACCGTTTCAAAGAAATCATGCGGGTACGGATGTTTGAATTTCCATCGGTCGTAATATGCGTTCATTGCTTTCAGGAATGTTTCTCTTCCGAGCAGATCTTCCAACATCACCATCACCGCGGCAGGTTTGTCGTACGCCATAATGCCGTATTGCGACGAGAGAATAGAATACGGATGAGACATCAAAGATGCCCCTTTGCCCTGACGCGCTTCATTCATGTAGACCCGTTGCACGTGGATCCGATCATTGTTGTTTGGCAGATTGAGCCGGGAATATTTTTCCGCAAACGCCGGATGGAAAAAGCCGTTGTTGCCGTACAGTTCCTCGGTGAGTTCAGCCGTCGCGAATGTTGTGAATCCTTCATCCATGAACGGATAGTTCGTCTCGTTGCTGCCGATCATCATCGGGTACCATTCGTGGATCAATTCGTGGATGATCGTCGTCCACATGAAATTGGTCACTGCGTTGCCGTCATCGATGAAGACCATCATCGGGTACTCCATCCCGCGCACGGGACCGGAGATGACAGTTGCTTGCGGATACAGATATTTTCCGTAGTGCTGCGACATGTATTCGATCGTGAATTTTGCTACTTCTGCCCCTTTGTTCCAATTGTCGGCATCCTCATTGATGAATGGCGTGGAGGCAAGAGAGTCTTCCGCTTTGTAGAAAGCGTAGATGTTCACCCCGTCACTCGTTTTTGTTGCATCCCACACATACTCCGGCGATGTAGCCCATGCAAAGTCGCGCACATACTCGGCTGAAAATTTCCACGTCCGTTTTTCACTCGCCGTATCGTCGATTGCAACTTTGCCGTTGTCACGAATAATTTGAATGACAGAATCTTTTGAGATCGCATTGAAACGGGCATATTGTTCGGGTGTGAGTATGTCGGAAGGATTCAGCAAAGTTCCGGTCGACGCGACGACAAATTTTTTCGGCAGCGTGATCTCGACATTCCAGTTGCCGTACTCGGTGTAAAATTCCGCAATGCCGAGATACGGAGTCCTGTCCCAACCGCGTTCAGCATCGTACACCCCGATCTGTGGATACCACTGGCAGATGCCGAAATCGTCCCCGTCGTTTCCTGTGCGCAGATCGGGGTTGCGCGGAATGTCGTACTGCCAGTCGACGAGAAGAGTGATGGTCGAATCAGGCGGAAGCGGTTTCGGCAGCGGTGTTTCCATCAGCGTTTCATCGATCTTTGTTTCCAGCGATACAGAGTCGATCAGAATCTTTTCGATCGTCATTCCTTTAGTAACGACAAGTGCACGGCTGTTCTGCTCGTCATTCTTCCGCGGCGATGTATCTTTGCGGAAGACATTCTGATAGAGATGCCACACGAGTGTTGCCAGTGTGTCGGGTGAATTATTGTAGTACGTGATCGTTGCGGTTCCGTGCAGTTCGTTCTTGTCGGGAAACAATTCCGCTTTCACCGAATAATCGACCCGTTGCTGCCAAGTGAAATTGGAATGAGTACCATCTTGGGTCTGGGCTAATAAAAAATTAATAGAAGGTATTGAAAGGAGAACCAAAAGAAAATTATTCATTTTTTAGATTCGTTTACAAACTCTGAAAAAATAATTTCCAATTTATTTTGAATTTCGTCTGAAGTTAAGAAAGACATATCTATATTTTGGAATTCATTACGAATTAATTTAATGAAATCACGTAGCCAATTTTTGAGATTTAATTTCTTTATATCTGGAATTTTTTTTTCAAACCAAAGTAACACCTTATCATTGCTTAGAATTGGGGAATCAAAAAATTCTCCCCATGTACGCCAATTTCCCGCTGCGAGTACAAAATCTTCATCATATTTGGCAATGCGATAGCAATAAAAAAAATGATCCCTGATTGTGCCTGCTCTAGATTTCATTTCCCCGGGAGTTAGTTCACCAGCATGATACCACAAAGCTTTCCAAATATATTTTTTATCCGAAGGGTCAATAATTGTTGGATTATCTATGAATTGGAGTTCCTTCCCTACCATATACCACAATTTTATTACACCTGATTTTTTTTTCAAACTTAGTATATTGTCGTCATCCAACTTGTTTTTTAGTCTCTTAAAAAGGTCATGCAGATAATTGTCCAAATCTCTGGCATTTCTTTCTTCAATAGTTGTTAAAGTAACTTTGTCGGATTTAAATACTTCAATGTTTTTATATTCATTACTATTAATAACTTTGTTTTCTCGAATAATAATTGCCATGATTAATTAAGATTGAATTTTATCTGACCATAAAAGTTTATAATTTTTCTAATCAATTTATCGGGATATTCTCGATCTTCTTTAGTAAATAGTTTTGAATCATGCTCACTAGATCTTAAGTCAATCCAAACGAGTTCGAAAGACATAAGTTCAATCAGATATTTCATAAACATATCCTCGTCAATCTCGACAGATTTTTTTGCTGGGTGGTCTATATTGTAGTGGAATATATATGATCCTGATTCTGATCTTGAAGAATAACCCATGAGAGATTGTTCTTCCTTGGGAAAAGAGAATTTGTCAATATCTTCAAAGATTCCCTTTTGAGGTGGATTTTCTTCCACCCAAAAATGTTTTGACAATTGATGTAAAATTTCCCCCTTGTTTTCATCATCTAACGAAACTAGTTTTGCAAAAAATGTGTACTTTCCTTTGTATTTGAACTCACCTTCTGCAATTACAATATCAAAATTATCACACATAGTTTTTGTTGATTTTTGTTCCACATCAAAAAGTTGATTCTCAATAAATGATTTCACTTCCTGGTCTTCATCATATAAAATTGAGAATCGAATACCAAGTTTATGAAATACTTCGGTATTATTTTCTAGGTAATTAGGTAGAAACGTAACCGTAATAAATTTTAGTAAAAAGTTTCAACAAGTTGTCAGAGCGATGATT
>JACPGG010000097.1 GCA_016182545.1 Ignavibacteriales bacterium | reverse complement strand
CCGTTGAAAAAGAGTGTTCCATGATTATTTCCGACAAATTCAAATGCGGACGTATCGTTTCCTTCGCCAAACTGCCAATACGCGTTTAAGACCGATTGCTGGCTGTTGATCGTCGTGTGCATCAATTCCCGGATTTGTGTTGCTGTCAGTGCGGCACTCCATATCGACACTTCATCGATGTCTCCCTCAAACTTATTTGCACCGTAGCCCATGCCCATTCTGACAGTGCCGCCGATGCTGCCTGTATTCCCGGAAGCAAGCGAACCGATCAGCGTCCCGTTCTTGTATGCGGTGAGTGTTCCGCCGCTGTGAACAAAAGCAACATGCATCCATTCTCCGGCAGTGAATTGAATTCCTATCCTGTCTTCACTCCCGTCATAATTGAATATCCATATCCGATCCAAACCGCTGATCGTCGTACGATAGATCCCCCAGTATCCACCCGCATCGCCGATGATACATCTTCCGGCGTACGAATTTCCCGCTGTTATTCCTGTGCCGGTCGGTTTTATCCATGCCATCACGGAGAGCGTCGCATTCGCGCCGGAGCCGGAAATATTTAAAAGTGATTTGTCCGTGTTGATGTAATCGTTCGTCCCGTCAAAACGAAGTGCATATCCTGCGGTTGTATCGGACAACGATGTTGCTGTGATACCGACCGCCGGCGTTGAAACGAGATAATCTTTAACTCCCGCGGAATCGAAATATTCATACACCGCAAGATGGTACACCATCCCTTCGGAAAGACCGGTGACGGCAACGGAATTTCCCGTACCGGCGTAGACAACATAATTACCCGTTCCAATCTGCGAACCGGTGCCGAAAGCGGCATTTGCCGTGTACGATGCGTTGTCAACAGGGACGGTATCGACTGCGGCTGCAGATTTCATCAGGACGATACGTTGTGAACCGTTGCCATTCGCCCATTGTGCCGTGAACGAAAATAAACTAATCGATGAAAATGCGGCGCTAGTTGCCTGCACCGTCGGTTCATTGCTTTTTCCGATAATGAATTGACCGAACGATGTCACATTGTTGAATGTGATTGATGACGATGTTGAACTTGAAGCGCCGTCCACCGCTTCACTCCACCCGCCGTCCGAATTGCTGCTGCGGCGATAGAGTGTATATCGGGCAGGAGCAATGGATCCGTTCACTGTAAATGTTGACGGTACAGTGAATGTAAGATTCGCGGAAAATATTCCGGGAGCGCCGTACGTATTTATGATCCAGCAGCGATCAGCGAGCATAAAATCTGTTCCGGATGGAATCGTATTCGGCGAAACGTTTATCGTCGAAGCAGTAAGTGCAACGGCATTGTCAAAATCATCACTCATCGTAATGGAAATATTGTCGAGTGCAGTTGTGCCGGTTTGGAATGAAGAAACCGCTGCGTTCGTTCCTCCGCCGACCGGTGCGGTTGATGACACCCAAACGCTGCCGGCATCGGTTGAAAAATTCGACAATGTTCCCGTAAGACCGGCAACATAGTCACTTGCAGCGGTTCCGGTTCCGGCATTGAATTGAAAATAACTGCTCAGATATTCCTGCGTTCCGGTCAATGTATTGTGTCTTCTGCTTCGCAGTTGATCTGCTGACAACGCCGTGCTTGATAAACGTAATTCATCGATGAGGCCGTTGAACGCGCTGAATCCCTGCGACGCCGATCCGATAGAGTATCTATCGCCGACAAATACCGATGTGATGTTCAATGCCGTTCCTTCTTCATATCCGTTCACGTACAGGCGCATCATGCCGTTCTGCATTGCAGTGATTGCAACGTGATACCATTCTCCGACAGTGACAGTGGTGGTGCCGGTGACTGTCTTCGTATTGTTATCGAAGAGGTAATGTTGAAATTTCCCGCCGTTGATCCTCAGTTGACCAGACCAGTTGACGGTCGGTCCGTTTGAGGTAGTCGTAACAAAAATATTCTGGTTCGTCACCACTGCAGGTTTCACCCACATCTCAAACGTGTATGAAGGAAGATGTGTAATGCCGGTAACGACGATCTGATCGTCAATTCCGTCAAATTGAAGTACATATCCCGCCGTCGTATCGAATGCGACAGTCGATTGATTGTTCACTGCCGGCGACGCGGTGAGATAATCCGGTCCCGCAACGGGATCAAAATATTCATACACCGCAGCATGATATGATGTACCGTACGAAAGCCCTGAGATTGCCGCTGAATTTCCCGTTCCAGCATACACAACATAATTTTCGGACCCGATCTGCGTGCCGCTGCCGAAGACAGTGTTTGCCGTGTACGTGGTGTTATCAACCGGAATGCCATCGACCGCGCTTCCTTGCTTCATTACGACGATTCTTTTTGTTCCGTTACCGTTCACCCAATTGACGGTAAATCCGGACACTGTCACCGCTGAAAATGTGATACTACTTGCCTGCACAGTTGGCTCCGAAGAAAAGCCGATCATGTATTGTCCGAACGATGAGATTCCGTTGAATGTTACTGACGTTGATGTCGTACTTGCTGCACCCGAAACATATGCGCTCCACGCTCCGTCGGCTGTACTGTTGCGGCGATACAGAACATACGCTCCGGAGGATCGTGTTCCATTGTCGGTAAACGTTGATGGAACGGTGAATGTAAGGTTGGCAGAATATGTACCGGGAGTTCCAAACACATTCATAACCCAATACCGGTCGCTGAGAATTGTATTTGTTCCCGGCGGTTGAATATTGGGAGAGCGAACAATTGCCGTTGCCGTAACGGAAACGGCATTATCGAAGCCGTCGCTCATCGTCAGCGATACATTCCCGAGCGTTGCCGGACCGGATTGATATGATGAAACAGTTGCACTGCTCCCTTCACTCACAGGAACAGTCGAAGCCATCCAGCCGCTGGTTGCATCAAAATTAAAACTTGTCAACGTTCCGTTATTTTTCCCGACGGTATCGTTCGCAACCGATCCGCTTCCCTGGTTGAACTGCCAGTACGCACGGATTCCGGAAACCGGACTGTTCAATGTCGTATGCATCCGCTCCCGGATCTGATCGGCAGTCAACCCAACATTCGACATCGAAAGTTCATCCACTTCACCCTGGAATGTGATCCCATTCCCTTTTCCGATCATTGCGGACGAACTGATAACTGTTGTTGCACCCGATGCAATAGAGCCGATGAGCGTTCCATTCTTGTATGCATACAGTATACCGCCGCTATGCACCATTGCAATGTGCATCCACTCGTTCATCGTAAAGGGTATTGCGATCGCACTGCTGGCTCCGGTCCAATTGTAAACCCAAATCCTGTCGGTGCCGCTTACGTTGGAACGATAGATTCCCCAATACGCGCCTGCATCCGCAATGATTCCTTCTCCCTGATACAGATTGGCGACCGAAGGGCTCGTTCCTTCCGGTTTGATCCACACAGAAATTGATTTTGTGCTTGCCGCACCGGAACCGAGAATATCCGATAACGATTTGCCTGTGCTGATGTAATCGTTCGTTCCGTCGAACTGCATTGCGGAACCTGAAATGGAATCAGTCAACACTACCGTAAAACTGACTTCGCTTCCCACCGCATACCCACCGGAATTTTGTGCTGCAACGCGATAATAGTAGGTCGTTCCGTTTACTACACCTAGCCATGAAGCAGATACTGACGCAGCAGAAGATCCCGTAACAGGACTTTGCGTCGCGACAACGCTGTCAGAATAGACGCCGGGAGATGTTCCGCGGAGAAAACGGACTACGGTACTGGTACTGTTTGGATTAACACTTCCGTTCATCGATGCAGTGGTGAATCCATTTGTCACGATATTTGTTGTTACAGTCGGAGGCAAAAATGTTTGCATCAACACCGAAACGATATGGGTTTCGCCGTTTGTCAACACAATGTCGCCGTATCCATCGTTGTTCAGATCGCTGATGAAAATGGATTCCGAAGAGCCAACCGACAGCGAATATGCAACAGGTGCCGCAAATACACCGGCTCCATTATTCTTCGAGGTCAAAACTTTGTCTTCAGAATAGTCCGAACTCGCGAAATCAAGATCGCCGTCGCCATCCACGTCACTTACAAATTTTTGCCCCATACTATTATAGGAAAAAAAATAATCTGTTTTTGCCGCGAATGTCCCATTACCGTTGTTCTTGAATATGGAAATCGCATTCGATAAAAACGTGATGAGATCCGCGTCGCCATCGCCGTCAACATCCCGGATCTGTATGTTTGTGATTTCGGATGCCGATACATAATTCACCGGTGATGCGAATGTTCCATTGCCGTTATTTTTTGACACTGAAATAGTATTGTTCAAATAGTAGTGCCCTGTTACTAGATCGGCATCTCCATCCCCATCGATATCGCCGAATGCAATCGCTGTTGGACCGGTTCCAATAGGATATTCCCCTGCAGCGGTAAAGGTGCCGTCGCCGTTGTTGCTGAGCACTGAATACCAGCCGTAGCTATAGTTCGTCCCGACAATATCTCCATCCCCGTCTCCATCCATATCATGAACGAACAATTTCCCGAAGCTCAAGTCGCCCGTTCCGACATCGACTTTTGCAGCAAACGTTCCGTTCCCGTCGTTCTTCAATACGGAAATTGTGGCTGAATTTGCAACAACAAGATCGCCGTCTCCGTCGGTATCAATATCATACACATTGACGGAATAGGGATTTGTTCCTGTTCCATAATCAACTTTTGCAGCGAATGTCCCGTCGCCGTTATTCATCAGTATGGAAACAGTAGCCGAAGAATAATTTGCAACGGCAAGATCGCCGTCGCCGTCGCCATCCACATCATACACAAATACCGATCTGGGATAACTCCCCGTGCTATAATTTGTGTTTGTTCCGAATATTCCCGGAGAGGTGTTCACGCCGGCTGAAAAGGTATAGACATATGATCTGATGAAAATATCCGACGCTGTTTTCAATAGACTGGTTGCCTGAACAACAACTAATTCTCCTTTGGAAAACGGAATCGCCGGTGTGAACGTTGCGATGGTGTTGCCTCCCGAAAGAACGATCGTTCCGTGATGGTGTCCGCTCGTCTGTCCTGAGACAATAAAGGAAGTTGAGTCGTTGAACGAACCGGGCTGCATCGCCTGGTTGAATGTTATTTGAATCGCCGTCGATGCAGAAACATTCAACGCATTCGCTGCAGGAGAAACGGAAGAGACAGCCGTCAGTGGGAACGTCGTAAAATTCAATTCGCTTCCCCTTACATATCCTGCGGAGTTTGTTGCGGATGCTGTATAATAATATTTTGTATTGCTCTGTATACCGGTCAATGACGTGGTTACTGAAGAGGGCGTACTGTTCGTTAACGGACTTTGATCTGCAAGCACACTGTCGGTATACACTCCGGGTGTTGTTCCCCGAAGAAAACGAACGACCGAACTGAGATTACTTGTATAGACCGATGCATTCATGATCGCATTTGTTTCCCCGACACTTGTCGCAGCGGTTGTCGTTACCGACGTCGGACCGGAGACTGTAAACGTCGTCGTCGCAATTGATGTATATCCGCCGTTCACTAAGAAGCGAGCCTCGTACGCATTAGGCGTCCCCCGTCCATCGGGAAATGTGACGCTGCCATTCTGCAATGCGTCACCGGGTGTCTGCGCTCCCCCAACGTAATACCATGCCTGAAGCGTCTGCGTGGCATCGCCAACAATGTAGATGGCGATCCAATCCGACGCGTTTCCGGGACCGCCGGCAAATGTGATCGTGATAGGCTCCAATGGAAGATAATCTGTTTTGTCGGGGGTCAGCGATTGTGCGAACCCAAGGTGCAGGGCAACAACAAGCAATGCAAAAATTGTATTGAAGAGTTTCATGGAAGTATCCTTTGGGGAGAACATTGAAACAAGAGAACTTTATCTTGTTTCAATGTACCGTCTATGGCAAAGAATACAATAACACGAACGTGCTGTTTTCTTCCATGAGAAGTCCGCACAGTTCTGACGTGCGTGGAACATTCTCTTCTTTTTGTGCTTATAGTAGTAAAGGAGGCCCTTCGTCGCGTGCCGCCTTCGGTCATCCTAGCAAACCAGTGCGTCGAAGGATGTTATGGAAGCGGCACTTGCTCAGGGTGACCGTATTTTAAATGTTCAAGCCAGAAGAATTATTTCCCGAGGTATTTCAATACCGCTTCGGTGCGGGAACGGACGGAGAGTTTTTCGTAGATGTGACGGAGATGGCCGCGGACGGTTTCCGTACTGATAAAGAGCGATTCGCCGATCTCTTTGTAACGGAATCCTTTCGCAAGCAAGGCTAGGATTTCCTGTTCGCGAGTAGTGAGTGCTGCTGTTTCATCGTTTATTGCAGGCGGATTCTGAAATGATTGAACAACCAACCGCGCAATCTGACTCGACATTGGCGATCCACCTTTGAGCACATCATCGATCGCTTCAAGTATCTTTGCAGGAGGCGTTCGTTTGACAAGGTAGCCGTTCGCTCCTGCTTTCAATGCTTCAAACACCTGTTCGCTGTCCTCATGAACGGTGATCATAATAATAGAGATCGCCGGCAGGTTCTTCTTCAATTTTTTGACGCAATCAACGCCTGAAATACCGGGAAGATTGATGTCCATTAAAATAACGTCGGGAATGTTTGAGGGGATCTTTTCCAACGCCTCTTCGGCACTGGAATACGCACCGATGCAGGTAAAGCCGGGAGAACCTTTGAGCAGGACTCCCCATCCTTCGCGCAATGCGTCGTTATCTTCCACAACACTGACGGTGATCGTTGATTGTTCAGTCATGAGTTCAAAGTACATCCTTTACGATGGTATTGCTATAACACGAATGTGTTGTTTATGTTTCGATCATAATCTCACACAAAGACACGAAGGATAATAAATGTTTTCTGTGTGGTTTTGTATGACGAGCACCTATTTTTTAAACTCGATCTTCACTGTCGTCCCTTTTCCCGTTTCGCTTTCAATGGTACAGATCCCGTTCATCGCGGTCATACGTTCTTTCATGTTCTTTACGCCGTGATGAAAATCGGGAATTGTTTCCACATCGAATCCTTTTCCGTTATCAGTGATGCTGATATGCACATGCTCGTCAGAAAATGAAACGGTGATGCGAACTTCAGTCGCATCGGCATATTTCGCCGTATTGTTGAGAGATTCTTTCACAATAGAAAAGATCGTGTGTCGTTCGTCCGCATTGATGGCTCGATGTGGAATATTGGTCGGAATATCGAATCGAAGTCGTATTTCTGTCGGCTCAAGATATTCCTGTGTGTACTGCACGATATAATTGAACAGACTTGCAAGCGTATCATATTTTGGATCGACCGACCAGATGACCTCATCCATCGCCTGTTCTACGTCGCGCGTTGCGGAACTTAACGTACCGATATGTTTTCCCATCGCCGAAGCATCGTTGACATCGCGGTCTGCCATACCGAGGAGAATGGAAATTTTTGTCAGCCGCGCGCCCAGATCGTCGTGCATGTCTCGCGCAATGCGTGTCCGTTCCCGCTCGATCATTTTTTCCTGCTCAAGTTTCTGCACTTTCCGTTTCAATCGCCTGTTGGTGATGAACCATCCCGATCCCCCCACGATGACGATACCCGCCAACGTGATGTACGAGATCAAAAACCAGTCTCGGGAAGTGTTGACGTTGTTACGCAGGATCGAGATCGTATTGTCGCTCCCATTCGCAGTGATGATGTCCGGCTTTCCGTCGAGATCCACATCCGCAAGAACGACGGATCCCGGTCCTGCCCCGACGGTAAAATCGAAATTCTGTGACAACATCGCAGGGGAAAAAACACCTTGTTCCGATCTGTTCTGAAAGACGGAGACGGAATTTTTTCTTCTGTTCGAAACCACGATCTCGGGTTTTCCGTCGCCGTTAAGATCGGTATATGCTATGTCGGACGGTTCTTCTTCCGTAGTGAAGGTCACTTTGTCCGTAAAACGGATGGCGGCGGAATCGCTCATATTCCTGTAGACATACATCATATTCGCAACATCAAGCGAGAGCAGATCCGGCTTTGCATCGCCGTCCACATCCGTAAGCCCGATCCGTCCGGTCATCCGCGCCGCCGCGTAACTATCCTGTCCGAGGAACAGCGGCTTGTTGAACTCCTCGATCCCTTTCATCAGATAGACATTGTGATCGAGGTTATTGGTCACCGCAATATCGGGTAGAGCGTCGTCGTTGAGGTATCCGGTCGTCAGATAGAGCGGAAGGTTCCAAAAGCCGTTCACATGCGATTCGAATTTCAATCCTCCATTTGTGCTCAGATTCTGAAGGACGATGATCCACGATGTGTTGAATGTCGTGACGATCAGATCGATCAATCCGTTGCCGTCGAAATCTGCAACGGACATTTCGCGCACACCTTTCCATGCCGGAAATATTTTCGACGGTTCAAAGATGATCTCTTTTCCCGTACTGATGTTGCGGAAGATTGAGACCGTTCCTGTATCCGGGTTTGTCACTGCAAGATCGAACAATCCGTCGTTATCAAAATCAGCAGTGATCATGTCCCCGGGATTCCTCCCTGTGGAAAGACTCCGCCCGCGCACCATCGATGACGAATCGAACGTCCCGACGGAATAGACACTTTTCCAAATAGAAATTGACGAGGGATGTAACACCGCAATATCCGGTTTTCCGTCGTTGTTGAAATCTGCAGAGACGACCGCCGACGGCTTTTCATCCGTGCGAAGTGTCGCCGCCGGTTCGAACGATCGTTCATTGATCATTCCCTCTTCGGAAGAAATGACCCTGAACGGTTTTCTTGCCGCTGTCCATTGTGCGCCGATGCGGAGACTCAACGGAGTGATCTTAGATGTTATAATTCCGTACGGGATTTCCGCTTCAATAGTGTGCGGGGAGATGGAGACTATCGTTGCTTTGCTGTTTCCGATAAAAACATCTGCGTTTTCTTTGGAGAATCCAAAGAACGTTCCGTTAATCGTAATTGTTTCACCCGAAGCACCGCTATCAGGCATAATGGAAACTATTGACGGAAGTTCCGATGTCCCGGAAAGATAGAGCGGTATCGATCCTCCCAATCCCGAATGTTTCAGTGTCAATTGAGCGTTCTTTTTCCCCGACGACGTCGGACGAAAAACAATATCAATTTGTTTGGTGTGACCCGGCATCAATTCTGTTCGCGGAAGTTCGGCAGAAAAATTCTCATTGTCGATGCCGGCGGAGAGGATATGAACGGGGGATCTTCCGTTATTGGAAACCGTGAATGACCGTAGGGCATAATCTCCAACCGCAATATTCGGAAACGTGATCGTTGATGCGGCAATGGAGAGAATCCCCTGTTCCGTGCTGCGTGTGGGCAGTTTCCACTGTGCATTGGCAACTATCTTTGCATCGTGCCCGTTCCCCGTGACGTCGCGGATGATCGTTCCGCTCCCTTCATCGAACTTCCAATATCCGATGAGGAGAGTATCGGAGGGATCGATCTCCGTCATCATCGAACGGAGAAGTTCACCCGATGTTCTCACCGTGTTCCATATACGCACCTCGTCGATAGCACCGTTGAAATGGTAGGCGGCATCGACACTGCTCATTCCAAATCGGAGCGGAGCGCGCGTATTCTGTTTCAATTGAGTGTTCACTATACCGACAAGAATGCCGTTCACGTAAAAAGACATCATTCGGTCTCCGTACGTCATTGCAAGATGTGTCCACTCGTTCAGCACAACTTCCGGACCTGTGGCGGCACTCCAATCGACCCCGCTTCCCATAATTACGGTCCAGCGTTTAACATATCGCGTTGCGTAAAAATTATAGCCGAGCAGGTAATCGCGTGAACTGAGGGGGGATTGAAAATCTTTCGTCCAGGCATTCAGGTTCACCCACATCTCGACGGTGAAATTATCTTCGGGGTTCAATGCCGCTGAAAACGGCACTTCGGCGTAACTGCTTTTGCCGTCGAAAATCAATGAATAGTCTTGCTGATTTCTTTGGGAGTGTTGAGCAAAGAGAAATGTAACGCAAATGAGACACATGGAAAGAACGCGAATCATAAGAAGATGATACAGAATTCCGGAGAAAGAAAAAAGAAAAGGCGTCCCGTGCTGCTGAAACGCCTTTTCAACAATGCATGCTGAGACTTCAACTCAAGATATCATGAGCATCCTTATTTTAGCAGGATCAGTTTCTTCATCTGCATTTTGTCATCCGACGCAAGACGCGCGAAGTATAATCCACTGGCAAGATTCGACGTATCAAATGTCTTTTGATGATACACCCCTGCTTCCAGGTTCTCATTCACGAGCGTCGCAACTTCTCTTCCGATCGCATCATAAATTTTCAGCGTCGTCATTCCAGAAACCTGAAGCGTGAAACCGATGGTCGTTGCGGGGTTGAATGGATTCGGATAGTTCTGTTCGAGCATAAATACTTCCGGAACGATCCCGACTTCCACTTCAACTTCCTGCGAGTATGAGAATTTCCCGTCGCGGTCGATCTGCTTTAATCGGTAAGAATATGTTCCTGCTTTTAAATTTTTATCGACAAATGAATATTCTTTCGGGGCGTTGGATGTTCCGTTGCCTTCTACAAAGCCCGCGCGTGTCCACCCTCTGGATTCTTCGCTTCGCTCAGAATGACCGCTAACTGTTGACCTCTGGACGTCAAATCCAAAATTGTTCAATTCCGTTGCCGTGGTCCAGGCAAGTTCAACGCCGTTCTTTTTGAGAATGAGATTGAACGATGTCAGTTCAACCGGAAGTGCAGATCCAGACGGATTGAGAGAGAATTCATCGATCGACAATCCGTGATCGGATCCTGAATCATCAACATCCCTCCAACGGAACCAGATCTCCTGACCATTCTGCAGTGAAAGGGATATTGTGGCCGAGAGCGTGGTTTTATTTTCCGTCGCGTTCCCGTCAAGTGATGCAGCGCTTGCCGTTGCAACGGGGCTTGCAAAATCCAATGCGGAAACAGTTGTCCATGAACCGGCATCGGCGATCGATGCTGCGTTTATTTTATATTCAAACAATAATGATTGAATCGCAGTATTCCCGCCGTTCCGCCATTGTTTGCCGGTGTACTGAATCGGGATTGAAGTAATTGTCGAACCGGAATTATTGACGAACCTGACCGCATAGTATACCGTTGATGTCGATCCCGATGCCACCGAACCAAGCGACCTGTCCGTTGCAGATGTCGAGCCGAAACTGTACAGCGCGCCTGAATTCGAACTCCCCGTCCCTGTGGAATATACATTCTTGTTGGAAAACCAACCGTTCACCGTTACGGTATCAGTCCATGTTATACCGGTTCCGCTGTTCAGCAGTGTATTAAAATTTTCCGTGTACGAGAAGGTCATCGACGTGATGCTGATCCCTCCCGACGACGATGACGACGAACCGGACGCCTTCTTCGTCAGCGTATTGAAATCGATCACATTCACATATTCGGGATGATCGACGAACGGATTTCTATTCCCCTGGATTGAATAAATATATTCGTTCCTGTCTTTCTCCCATTGATCCGGCGGATCCTGATTATGCCACTCGATGAGGAGATCGACGTTCTGATCTGCTTCACTCAATGCAGGAAGTGTGATGGTGTTCAGATAATTGAATGTCCAGTCTTTTCCGTTCACTCCGTTGTAACAAACCGCCATATACAGCAGTGCGCGTGCGGCATCACCTTTGTGCGACTCGCGCGGTTCGTACACGGTCTCGCCGGAACTGTTTGTCCCAAGTTTTCCTTCAAGGTATTGGTACGATATGGTTGTTACTTCTCCGAGCGGATGATTGCTGCGTCTTCCGTTCGCGTTATTCTGATTCGTCGGAAAGAGATGATGCTGATCGGAATATTCCGGACCGCTTTGCGAATTGTACGTCGGCATCCAGCTGTGACAGTACGTGTGCTCACGGCTGAATATTACCCATGCAAACGTTCCCGAATAAACATAATTCTCTCCACTGTAGACGCATGTAACCACTTTATTTCCGCCGGTCGTGTCGCGCGATGCAAAGTTTGCGATGTTCGTTTCATCGAACTGATCGTATGAGATTTTTGTGTGTGGATAGATGAGGTTGTGCAGGTCGGTAATGAACGTTGAAGCACCGGTATCAATGCCTGTATAGTACGTCCCCTGAGCCCAAAGAGACAAAGGGAGCAGGCAGACGACGATACTATTTCGAATTGAGAAACGCTTCACGCTTTTAGATAATTCCGGTTATTGTTGTCCGTATTCTATTTTTGCATGAATAACGAACAAAGCAAATGCCAAAGAATAACCCGCTGCGACGAACGTTTCAGGGGCACATAGTTGTTAATTCTACAAAAATCTAACTGCGGTTTATCACAAATAAAAAAGGATACACATACTGTATATCCCTTTTTCTAAACTTAATGTACTATTTTTTCGCTTAAATCACATCTGATTTTTTGGTGATGATCCGCCTAGACGAACCAAAATGATTCTCCTTGATTAAAACTTGTGTGTATAACGACGTCTTTTAAGACGGAGTTATGATACTCACAAGCACATCCATGGACTTTAGCCATGATTGTCGTGGTTAAAGCCGAGAGTTGAATTCATGCTCAACTCCGCCATAAATGGCGGAGTTGAAAATTGATTTGCAAAGTATATTATCACCATATCTTGTGTTAATGCTCCACGGGTTTAGGGGTCATTTCAGCATCTGCATTTTTCTAATTTGTACTTTCTCATTGCTTTGTAATCGGCTAAAATAAATCCCGCTTGCGAGTTTTAAACCATCAAATTTCACTTGATAACTTCCCGGATCTTTCACCTCGTTCACCAGTGTTGCAACTTCTCTTCCGATTGCATCGTAGATCTTCAGCGTCGTGAATCCTGAGTGCTGAAGCGTGAAACCGATGGTCGTTGCGGGGTTGAATGGATTCGGATAGTTCTGTTCGAGCATAAATACTTCCGGAACGATCCCAACTTCCACTTCAACTTCCTGCGAGTACGAGAATTTCCCGTCGCGGTCGATTTGTTTCAGGCGATACAAATACTTTCCGGCAGAAAGATTTTTATCAGTGAATGAATATTCTTTCGGCGTGTTGCTTGTTCCGCTCCCTTCAGCAAAGCCAATCTTCACCCAACCCCCACCCTGACCTCCCCCTTGCAGGGGGAGGGTTTGGGAGGGGGTCATGCGTTCAACTTCAAAACCGTGGTTATTCGCTTCCGTCGCCGTCTTCCATTGCAATTCAACGACATCCTTCTGTGCAAATGCGCCGAACAAAACTAGCTCTACCGGAAGCGGCGTAATCGAAGGAACGGTTGAGCTCCACGTTGTATTTCCATAGAACGTTCCATCGTACACATTGGTCGTATAATCAAAGATTTTTCCTCCCGCACCTTCGTTGAATTTCCAGTACGCGAGAAGATCGCTTTCTGTGCCTGTTAGCTCTGTATCTTTATTATTCGCAATTTCGGATTGAGTTCTGGCAACGTTCCAAACCCGAATGTCGTCCATCAAGCCACTAAAGAAACCACTGACGTATGAACCATCAACACTCCGTACACCAATACTAAACGCAGTACTATTACTGATGCTTGCAACATTTACTGTATAGCTCGTGTCTTGAATTCCATCAACATAATAGATGATTGTAGTACCGCTTCGTGTGAATGCAACGTGATGCCAATTGCCGTCTGTGATAGATGTATTACCAAACGTTGCGGAATAATTTGTTCCGTTAACATCTTGGTCCAACTCCATTCCAATCTTACCGCTTCCATCCAATGCAAAAACAAAAAAACTTCCGTGAGAACCTTCGTACCGTTTCCCAAGTAAAACGGTAGATGAAGTAGATGTTTTCGCCCATAACTCTATGGTAAAATTGCCTGCGCCGAAATTTCCCAATGAGGTGGACGAGAGTACATAATCACCGCTGCCATCAAACGTCAACGAATATGGACCGTTATCTTTTTCAAGATAGAAACTTCCGGTGAGTTTTAACGATGTGAGATAATTTTCACTACCTCCCGATCCGTTGAATTCATAAACGGCAAAATATGTTGTACCCGCCTCCAAATTAGCAACGGTTACAGAGTCTTGATTCCCTTGCGAGCCGTTAGTGATAGCAACGACATAATTTCCTGTTCCGATTTGCGATCCAGATCCAAATCCCGAGTTTGCAGCATAGGAAGTTCCATCTACCGGATCTGCATCAACTGCTGAAGATCGTTTCATAACGACAATGTGCGAACTGCCGTTTCCATTTGTCCATCGCAATGTTTTACTAAAGTTTCCCGCGTCCGATATGCTGGCAGCACTTGACACGGTTGTTGGTTCAGAAGCTGATGTGGTAAAGGATTGTTCGTTGCTGCGGGCGTAGCCGTTTGTATTATCCTTTGCAACACGATAGTAATACGTTGTTCCCGCTGTTAAACCGGAAAGCGTTTTGGAGACCGACGTTGAGGATGCATCGCTGAGCGGACTTTGGTCTGCTTCGACACTATCCGTATATGTTCCGGAACTTGTACCGTACAAAAAATACGCAGTCGTGCTCAATCCTTGCGGATGAACGGAGCCGTTCAGTGTTGCGCCGGTAACGCCGATAGCAGTTGCACTTCCCGCGGACGCAAGGAGCACATAGTACAATGTTGGAGTTGTTCCGTATCCTTCTATACTCCCGCCAGCACTGTTGAGTATCCTAAAATAATATGTTGTTCCGCTTACTGTATTTTGTGTCGGACTGATACAGAATTCATATTCTTCCGATGAGGCTGCTCCGATAGAAGCAGAAAAAGTGGTCGATGATTCATAAATATTTCCGGCGGCAAAAGTATAAGAAGTGGATAACTGGTTTGTTGTGGCATCGCCATCTGCGAAATTACCGGATGTGTTCAACTTCCAATGATTTAAACTACCATCGGTAGTAACCTGCGTGTAGGTAGAATTATCGGCGCTGTAGAAAAGTGCAACCACAGGACCAAAATTCGGATTAGAAGGATCGCTATTATACAGTTCTATCCGGAGCCGGATGTTATTAATGCCAGCGAGCGAATCATTGGTGTTTTGACTCTGCCGCCATGTTGCGCTGGTTTCGCTTCCGTCGTCATTCCTCCAACGAAAATTTCCCTGGTTTGTATTTGCCGTAACGTCAATGCTTATGACGCACAGCAGTAACAGCAGTCCGCAAAATGTAGATCTTGCATTCATGGGTTCCCCCGTTTGTTTGTGATGAGTGATTTGGATTGAATGAGAGTTATGATCAGAATGATAATCGCACAATAGAACATTGCATCAGGGAACCGTGCGGCAAATGTTGTCGCGGAATTCAAATGCATAGTGCCGGAAATAACTCGCGGCGTGCCGGATGGGGGTTGAATTTCCAATTCACCCGAGGCGCGTATCATACCGCCGAAGCCTCGGTTTGCATTGATTGCGATGTCTTTCCTTGTTTCCACCGCACGCATGCGGGAAAGGGCTACATGCGCATCAACAAGCATGCTTCCGTAGAACCAACTGTCGTTGCTTGATACGACAAGCATCTGCGCATTGCGTGAGGCGGCGGTGGCTGCGGCATACGGCGAAAGCGATTCGTTGCAGATCATCGTTCCAATCTGCGTGTATCGGGTTTGCACGATGTTGGAACGTGTACCGGGAATTACATTTGAATACCTGCTTTGCTCAAACGGCATCTGCCAATTGACAAACGGCTTTTCTAAAAACGAAAGCAGTTCTGCTTTATCATACCTGCCAACTGTTCTGCCGTCTTTTTCAATACAATAGATTGAATTGAAGACGTTTCCTCTATTATCCGCCGGCGTCAACATTCCCACAAGATGCGTCGCACCGCTGTTGTGTGTGATTCGCAATGCTTCATTCAGCAAATCATCATCCGTTTGAAATGTCCACGGAATCGCCGTTTCACTCCAGATAATCAACTGCGGATTTTTTTCTGCTGCCTGAGCGTTAAGTGCGAGGAGCGTCTGTGCGAGCGAATCAACAAAGGCATCATCCCACCGGGAGTTGGCGTCAATATTTTCCTGCAATATCGCAACGTTCACCGTTGAACCGGACGAATGGCGTGCATTGACAAAGACAACATACCCGATGATGTGAAGACCGATGAGCATTCCTATTCCTGCAAACGCAACGTTCTTACTCTTTTCTTTCAACGCAAAAAATATCAACGCATTGAATACCGCTACGATGAATGTCAACAGCCACATTCCTCCAAATGAAGTCCACTGGAGCAGCCATAAATTAGTCGCCTGTGTGTACGGAAGGATAATGATCCACGGATAGGAAGGAAAAATATTTTGATATGTCCACTCAATGCAGACAACGAGCGCGGCAAAGAAGAGAATTTGCTTCCACGTTGACGTATTAAAAATTTTCTTCGCAACATGCTGTGATAATCCGATAAACGAAAACCATAAAGAATGGTACACGCTCAGCCCCATATACACAAGAATATTGCTCGCAGAAATTGTTTCAGCATACCGAAGTGATGATTCAATTGACCATGTATAATAGATGAGTCCGGTTGTTAACCCGGTAAGAAAGGCAAGTAAGAATGATTTTTTCAGCGAGGCATTGCTCAACGCGAAGAACATCGGAACAAGAGCAACAAACGCTGCCGGAAAAATATCATATCCCGGCAGAGACATTGCCAGCATCACGCCGGAAAGTACAGCCATGAGACAGTGTAGCAGCAATGATTGCAAGATAAATGCCTTATTGTTGTATGATATTTTTGATCTCATGAAGATTCTCTTTGGAAACAAAACCGACTGCGTGCAACTTTTTCGCCTTCGTACGGAACGCAGAAGTATTGTGATCGGTCACGAAGACCACTTTCGCATTCCGGTCCCTCTCGAATATTTTCTCGGCAGCCGTAAATCCATCCATTGGTTTCATCTCAATATCCATCAATATCAAATCCGGATGGAATTGATTGAACAGTGCCACAGCTTCGGCACCGTCAGAACATTCGATAACGTTATCGTCGTCCGTGCATACTTGCATCCGGATCATCTCCCGCATCCCCGCGTTATCGTCCACAATCAGTATTTTCATCTACAGTATGCTTTCAGGTATAAGGGTGGTGAAAGAATTCTACCACAATTACGGGGAAACCGACCGGGAAATGAATACGAAGTGGTACGTAATTCCTTACGTAGAAGCACGTATAAAATAAAAAAGCCATCGGATTGCTCGGAGCAATCCGATGGCTCGCATAAAAAAATTTGATCGCCTAGAGTATCGCCTTATTGTCTATTGCAAATTTCAGCAGCGCGTTGGTTCCCTGAAGGTCGAGTTTCTGGCAGATGTTATTGCGGTGTGTCTCTACAGTGCGTGGACTTATGAAGAGTTTTTCCGCGATCTCTTTATTGGAGGTGTTTTCGGCAACGAGGCGGAGAATTTTCCGTTCTGTCTGCGTCAGCGACGAGAGTCCGATGTGTTCGGCGGAACGCTGGTTCGTCAAAGGACTCCGTTGAAGCAGCATATTCGACAACGACGGTGTAATATAATGTTTCCCATCCATAATCAAGTGCAGAGCGTTGGTAATTTCCGAAACGGCATTGTCCTTTAACAAATACCCCCGCACGCCGAGGTCCATCGCCTTGTTGAAGATCGTCTCGCTGTCATACATCGTCAGGATCACCACCATCGTACCGATCTTTTTCTTTTGAACTGCAGCAGCAACTTCCAATCCGCTCATCTTCGGCATGTCCACATCCAGTACGGCAATGACGGGATGGTGCTGCTCGATCAATGCCAACGCACTCTCGCCATTGTTCGCTTCGGCAATGACTTCGAATCCGTTTTCTTCCTCAATTGTCTCCTTCAATCCTTTGCGCAGCAAAGGATGATCGTCGGCGAGCAGTATGCGGATTCGCTTATGAGTGTGTTGTGGTTTCATTGATCGGTATTTTTATTGAAAGTACTGTCCCGGTGCCCGGTTCCGATTGAACAGATATTGTTCCCTGCAATATACGCACCCGCTCCGTGATTCCCGCGAGACCTATTCCGCGGGTAACGGTTTCCTGATTGAATCCGATGCCGTCGTCCTGCACGCGCACTGTGATCGCATCAGATTCGTGTTTCACGTCGACGACAACCTCCCGTGCCTCGGCATATTTCGCGATATTGCTGAGCGCTTCCTGAAGAATGCGCACAAGATTGATCTCGTTCTCTTTCTCAATCAGCCCGTCGATCGTATCGATGATCCCCGTGACGGAGAACGATGAGGATTCTCTCACATTGGTAACGATCGCACGGAGCGTTTCGGTCAACCCAAGCCGATCCAATTCCGGCGGACGGAGGTTGTGGGAAATTTCGCGGACCAATTTCAAAATACTGGAAGCGGACTGCGAGATCTGTTCCAATTGCGCTCTCTCCTTCGAGTCTTGAACGGATGTTTTCAATCCCATGATCGCCCGGTTCTTGATCACGAGCAGTTCCTGACCAAGTACATCGTGCATTTCCTGGGCGATTCTCTTCCGCTCCTGTTCCTGATTCCGGACCAGCATTTGCGAGATATCCTCCTGCCGGTGCCTCTCTCGCTTCAATTGTTTCACACGCAGATAATACACCGTTGGACCGACGGAGATAAAAAGGAACACAAGAGCACCCTGGAACCACCACGTCCGCCAGAACGGTGGAAGAATTGTGATGGTAATGGATGCCGCTTTCGTATTCCACACACCATCGCCGTTCGATGCTTTCACCTTCAACACATATTCTCCCGGATCAATATTCGTGAACGTCGCAGTGCGTGAGGTACCGTTCATGATCCAATGGTCTTGAAATCCTACAAGCCGGTATTGATACTGATTTTTCTCGGGGGCGGAATATTCCAGCGCAGCAAATTCAAACGTAATGACATTATCGTCGTAATCCAGCGTGATATGTGGCGTAAATTCCACCGGCTGTTTCAAGATGGCAGTGTCATTCCGGAACGAGACAGACCTGTTGAATAACCTCAGATCCGTAAAGACCACGTCGGGAGGTGTCATGTTGATCATAATCTCCTGCGGATAGAACGCATTGTACCCGCTCACGCCGCCAAAATACATTCTGCCATCCTCTGCCTTGTAGAATTCCTTCCGGTTGAATTCGTTACTTTGCAGCCCGTCGTATACATCGAAGACCTTCATGGAATGATCTTTCGGATCGAACTTCACCAATCCTTTGTTTGTGCTGATCCACATCATCTTTTCGTTGTCGATCAGAATTCCGTAAACCGTATTGTTCGGAAATCCCTGCCGCTCTGTTATGGAAGTGAACGTCTTCTCCCGTTTGTTGAATTTGTTCAATCCTCCCCCTTCCGTACCGATCCACAGATATTTCTCCGGTTCAAACGGATCTCCGATGATCGACAGGACATGATTGTGGCTGAGGGATGTGGTATCGTGTTCCCGGAAACCGTAGATCCGCCGCATCTGTGTTTCGGCGTGATACTCGATCAAACCGAGCAACGGCGTTCCGAACCAGAGCGTTCCGTCACGGTCAAGATAGTGCGCAGTGATGTCGGTGTATCCGATCTGTGAGATCACGGCGGATGAATCGGGATAGAGTTTTGTAAATTCATCGAGCAGCGGTTTCCCCGTAAAACGGACAAGCCCGTCGTTCCGGTTGATCCAGACCGTGCCGCGTTTGTCCTGAAAAACGCGCATCGGATTGTACAGCGAGCGGGAAAGGTGCGGGTTCGTGACCAGATCGTGAGCCGTCATCCGCAACGAAGTATCGATCCTGAAGATATATCCGCCGGTCGCTGCAATAAAGATGTTGCCGCGGTCATCCTTGAATGGAAGACGGAATTCGTTCCCCCGCAGGGACAGATCGACGACCTTCGTACTGATATTTTTCTTGCCGATCGAAAACTCTTTTGTATACAGTTCTTTAAGAAAATTTCCCTGCCTGCGTCCGAATTTGTCGGTGCGGGGATTGTAGAGAATGATTCCCCATCCGCCGGTGCCGATCCAGACATTGTCCGACCGATCGATGAGTAAGCCGCTGGAGAGACGTTCGTCCGGAAAGACCCCTTTCACATCTGCTTGCAGCGTTGTCCCATCGATGAAGATAAGATGGTGTGCACCGACCGCCCAGATGTTCCCTCTGGAATCTTCCCGTGCAACGTTTGTCCAGTATAATTGGTTCTGTTCCGTTGCGCGATATATGACATGGTATCCGGTCGCATCGTGCATCACCAAACCGTTTCTGTCACAAATCCACATCCTTCCCCGGGAATCGCAGTACAGATTCGCCGTGCGATGTAAAAGATTGTTGAGTGAGTCGATCACCACACGTTGCACCATACCTGACGAATCGATGATCGATATCCCCGTCCCTGAAACCCACACCCGTCCCTGCCGGTCTTCAGTTACGTCGACGACATGATTGTTATAGAGACTCGCTTTGTTCGCGGAATCATGCCGGAATACGCTCCAGTGTCCCGAGTTCTGATCGAATATATTCAATCCGCCATCGAGCGTGCCGATGAGAAATCTCCCGCCGGATGCCCGTTTGATCGTGTTGATGCGGTTGCTGCTGATGGAGTTGCTGTCGCCCGGATCGTGTATAAAGCGGTGAAATTGTTCGGTCAATCTGTTAAAGCGATGCACTCCGCCGGTTGTTGTGCCGATCCACAATATATGGTCGTTCTCCTCTTCGATCGCCGTCACATTGTTGTCAGAAAGCGACAGCGAGTCTGCATTGTCTTTTCGGTAGACCTTGAATGAATATCCGTCGTATCTATTCAGTCCGTCTTTGGTGCCGAACCAGAGAAATCCCTTGCTGTCCCTGAGACTGGAAAAGATATAGTTCTGCGACAGCCCTTCATTGATGGTGATTCGCTTCACGGCAAGCGATTGGGCTGAAATGAACGAGACAATAAAAATAAGCGAACAGGAGAGCAGACGTAAAGACATACCGGTCAAAAGTAGCCACACATCGTATGAGAAGCAAATAAAAAAGCCAGACAGTATCCTCTGTCCGGCTTTTGGTCGATGAGCAAGCATTCTTTGGACTTACTTCTTTTGCCCCTTCAATTCGATCTTTGTCCATGCATCTTTCAGCGTTACAATACGATTGAAGACGAGACGAGACGCACTGTGTTCTTTGATATCCGCAGCAAAATACCCCAACCGCTCGAACTGGAAACGGTCGCCCGGCTTTGATGACGCAAGCATCGATTCGAGTTTGCAGCGAGTCAACACCTGCAGCGAGGCCGGATTCATATTGGAGAGGAAATCTTTCCCTTCTTCAACATCGTCCGGGTTTTCTTTAACGAACAACCGGTCATAGAGCCGAACTTCGGCATCGACAGCGTGCCGGGCAGAGACCCAATGGATCGTCGATTTTACTTTGCGATTCGCATTCGGCAATCCGCTGCGTGTTTCTGGATCGTAAGTACAGTGGAGTTCGACGACATTCCCTTTTTCATCCTGCATTACTTTTTCGCATTTGATGATGTACGCGTAGCGCAGGCGGACTTCCGTACCGGGCGACAAACGGTAATATTTCGGAGGAGGCACTTCGCGGAAATCATCCTGCTCAATATAAATTTCTCTTCCAAATGGAATCTTTCTTGTTCCCGCCGATTCATTCTCCGGGTTATTCACCGCATCCAGCTCTTCCGATTTCCCTTCCGGATAATTTGTGATGACAATCTTTATCGGGTGAAGGACAGCCATTGCGCGCTGTGCATGTGTATTGAGGTCCTCGCGGATCGAATACTCCAATAATGCAACGTCGATCACGCTGTCCCGCCGTGCAACGCCGATCATATCGCAAAAATTCCTGATCGCTTCCGAAGTGTACCCGCGCCGCCGGTATCCGACGATGGTCGGCATGCGAGGATCGTCCCATCCCGACACATGCTTTTCCTGCACAAGACGGAGCAACTTGCGCTTGCTCAACACCGTGTAACTGACATTCAGCCGCGCAAATTCTATCTGCTGCGGATGGTAAATTCCCAACGCGTCGAGAAACCAGTCATACAACGGACGATGATTCTCAAACTCAAGCGTGCAAATAGAATGGGTGATCCCTTCGATGGAATCTTCCAATCCATGCGCCCAATCGTATGTAGGATAGATGCACCATTGATTTCCCTGACGATGATGTCCCGCATGTACGATACGGTACATGATCGGGTCGCGGAGATTAAAATTCGGCGATGCCATATCGATCTTGGCGCGGAGCGTTTTCGATCCGTCGGGGTATTCTCCTTTTCGCATTCTGTCGAGCAGATCGAGGTTCTCTTCAACAGAGCGGTTCCTGTACGGGCTTTCTTTTCCCGGTTCGGTCAATGTGCCGCGCGATTCGCGCACCTGATCGGCAGTCAGATCGCAGACGAACGCTTTTCCTTTGTTGATGAGCTCGACCGCCCACTGATACATTTGTCCGAAATAGTCGGACGCAAAGAGGATCCGATCCTCAAAATTCCCTCCGAGCCACCGGACATCATCTACTATCGAATCAACGTACTCCTGTTCTTCTTTTTCGGGATTGGTATCATCGAATCGGAGGTTGAACTTGCCGTTGTAATCCTTTGCAAGTCCGCTGTTCAGGCAGATCGATTTTGCGTGGCCGATGTGCAGGTAACCGTTCGGTTCGGGTGGGAAACGTGTGTGGACGCGTCCGTTGAATTTATTCGTCTTGAGATCGTCGTTGATGATATCGCGGATGAAATCTGATTTTTCTTTTGGTTCCATTGAGTCCGTTCATTTTAATGTGTTGATAAAATACAAAAAAATGAGGACTATCGGAAGAACGGACCGCTGGTCGAGAGAAACACTCAACATTATCGCTTGGAGAGGGGGGCGAATTGACGACAATTGACAAATAAAAAAGGCGTCCTTGCAATCGGGACGCCTTTTTCCATTCAGCACATTCTGTTCTGCGCTATTTCATCAAGATCATCTTTTTCACAAACGCATTCTTTCCGGATTCCAGCCGATAGAAATAGATACCACTCGATAACCGGGCTGCATTGAACGTTACCGTATATTTCCCCGATTGCTGATAGCCGTTCACGAGTGTGACCACTTCTTTCCCTAGCAGGTCGTACACCTTGAGCGTCACTTGCTCGGCATTCGGCAGCAAGTAGCTGATCGTTGTGCTCGGGTTGAACGGATTCGGATAGTTCTGATCGAGCACGTATTGTGTCGGTTGAACAGTACGATCGACCGTAACACCGGTGGTTCCTTCAATCGTAAAGTTTGCCGTTCCGCTCACCGGTGTGCCGGAGACCGTGTATCCCGCTTCGGCATTCATCACAACTGATTCATTATAACCCGGCTTGTCGACGAAGACGGAATACGATCCCGCTGACAATCCTGTGATGGCATAATTTCCTTCCGCGTTCGTGAATGCGTAGCTCGCTATTTCACCTTCACGATATGCATACACAACACCGCCGGCTTTGACAGAACCTTGCATCATAGATCCGCCGCTGATGTTGACCGTACCCGTGATCCCCGTATAGCCGTTTGCCGATGGACCGAACGGATGCACGTAGATATTGATATCATCAACGCTATTGCCGTTCACCACGATCTTGGTAGCCCGTTTCCATCGCATGTTGGATGTATCCTTTGAATAAAAAGCAGGCGCGTAATTACCGAGCGGAACCGCCATGACAACATATGTGCCGGGAAGAAGATCTTCGAACGTATAATGTCCGGTAGAATCTGTATCGGTAACATACACGCGCGATACACGATGATGATCATTGATCCTCCAGCCGTCGCGGAATGCTATGAGGCGAGCCGGAACGTAGATATCCTTCACCGAATCCATCACTGCACCCGTGATCTCGCCGAGAACGACCGGGGGTAATGGCGCAAGTGTAAAGTTGATAGGCGGATTCATGGGAGGCAGGCGCGGATCGGGTATACGAATGATATCCGCAGACAAAATATTCGACTGTTCATTATAGAATTCTGTTTCATAGCCCTTTGCCCGTGCGAAGGCAATATACGCCCCGTGCGGGAGTTGGATCGTATAGTTTCCGAGCGAATCGGTTTGCGTTTTGAACACATGTTCGGAATTTCCTTCAAGACGGAAATCGCCGTGCATATTCAGCTCAAAAAACTTACGCATATTTTCGCTGAACAGATTCAATCCACCCCCCAAATTCAAGGCAAATTCGGCACGGACAAATACGACGCGGGAATTCCTTCCAACGATAGCAAATCCTATCGTGTCTTTGACCGATCCTGACACCGTTACTTTAGGCTGGACATTTCCACCGCCGCGCAATTTAAAATTAGCGATCGTTACAGCCGGAGAGTCGGCAACCGTGATCACTGTCGCCTGACCAACTTCTCTCACACCGTCATACCATTGGCTTTGATATCTGCCGGGTGCCGATGCGCGGAGTTTGTATGAACCCGGATCGATCCGTGCAATGCGATAATTTCCATTCTCATCAGTCAATGTTGAATATGCGAACGAGAAAACTGTGCTATGTTCAACTTTGAAGAGCTCGATAAGCACTTTCGATATTCCGGCATTCAACGTATCGGAAACCTTCCCCTGCACAATACCATTACCGCCGGCAATTGCCACTGCGTATTCTTGTTTTGCATGTCCGCCTTTGCTGGATTTTGCCTGTATGACAACATGGTACCAACCCTTTGCCGCCGGTGTCCAATTGACAACACCGGTAACTGAATCGATTTTAAACTCGGGGACGATGACAGCTAACAACCCCTGACTTGCCCAGCCTGAATAGCGTAGCACAGCAGTAGAATCAGATGATACCGCTTTTGCCGTATACTCATATTTCTTCCCCACCTGTCCATACTTCGGGGGAACAGAAACAAATGCAACATCATCATAATCAGGTCTATTGTAAATCGTTAATTGCAGAGTTGTACTGATAAGCACCTCGCCCAATGGCAATACTGCTTTCACATAGAATACAAACGTCACATGCGACCCTTCTGGAACAACCGGTGCATCTGTGATAGACCAATTTGCAGTCGTGGAATCGATTCGCTCGTGCAGCACTATAGCATCGCCCAATTTTCCACGATACACCAGAAAATGTGATGCGGGAGTGTTGACGGGTAAATCATGCCACAAAAGCTTCACTTTACCATTTTCCAATTTTCCTTCCAATTTAAATGCACCGATTGGGGGTACGCCGGGAACAGGAATAACGATCACATTCGTTTTCAGGATCGTCGTATTGAACTTTGCATACACATAGTATGCGTAACTGTTGGAGACCGCCGTGATCGGCGTCGGAATTTTGTCGATGTAAACAGTATCGTTTGTTGTTGTCACCAGAGTGAACGTTGTGGAGTCTGAGACTTTTGCGCGATATAACTCGTAGGAAGTATTTGCGGGTGCACCGGCAGGTCTTGTCCATAAGAGCTTCACTTCGCCGGTAAGATCGACCTTCATGGCAAACAATTTGAATGAAGGATCTTCTGTCTGTGCAAAGAGAGTCATTGCACCGAGCAGTGTCAGGATAAAAGCAGTAAGAAAACGTTTCATGGTAAACCCTCCCAATAGAATGTTATGATATTTTTTTTGAAAATTTTTCATCGCCGTTACCGGCGGTTTATAATCTCCGGACCGCATACAAAAGGGGTAAGCATACAGTCCGGTTTGAGTGAAACGTTGAAGAATGATAGAACGACAGCTCAACGAACCGCAATCCTTATGCCAGCGAAAAACTCATGAAATATCTAAATTTTCAACAATTTTTAATAGGATGACATGCAAATCCTGCATGTCTGAATGCATTGAATGCGCATCAAAATTTAAAGGATAGAGAAAGGAAATTGCCCGAAACGGGATTGTACGAATGACGAATCGCAATATCCGGCGAAGTGGAAGTAGTAAACACATCAATTTCAGAAGCGACGTAGATGACGGCAAATCCTATAAATGAGTATATCTCCGTTTTGCGATACGAATTGTAGACAGAATACTTCGATGCAATATCGGAGGTGTTTGTTGCTTTCAAATATTCCTCCCTGGCATTGGCGCGCAGAATTTCAAATGTAATTCCGCTCCCTAACGTGGCAATACCCGCGCCCAAAAAAATAGATCCCGTTGTTGTCCGTCCGTGCATATCGATTTTTTTTTTTTTTTTTCGAGATCGAAGGCACGAAAGATATTTTACCCTGGCATCGTTGAACACCGATAAGATCTTAGGGGATGTGAGTACCGGATCGAGTTCGAAATCCGGACGAAGAGACAATAGTTCAACAAATCGTTCGCGTGCCGGTACGGTCTTCCCTTGCGCAATGAGGGAAAATGCGATCCATTTTTCGATCAGCACCTTGACTGAATCTGACAGCGACAATTCTTCGCGCAATCGCCGTGATTCGAGTTCAGCATCCACATACCTGGCGGAATTGTAGAGCGTCTCGATCTCACGCAATGTCGAATCGACCGTCGCCGCATTCTGGGAAATAAGAACGGAAGAAAACACCGGCAGAAGAAATACTATTTTGAGCATGGTGGTCATTCGATGAATGAAATGGAGATCTCGACCGTATCTCTGGGTGTCACAATTATTTCTTTTACGATATCGATAAATGCCGGATTCTTAAACCGTACGGTATGTTTTCCCGCCGCGATCATGATCGGTTTCTGCAACGGCGTCGTATCCTTCTTTTGCTCATCAACATACACATCTGCCCACGGAACGACAGAACAGACAATATATCCCACCTTATCCAAAAAATTCCCCGAGACGGTCATTTCCTTGTTCGATTCAATTGTGACCGTCTGCATGATCGGTTCAAACATCGGATTTGTGAACATCACTGTGTGCGAGCCTGCCGCAAGAATGAACGGTTTTGCAATCGGTGTTTCGCCGATCAACTGGTTGTCTATATACACCTTTGCCCACGGGGTGCACGTTATAAATATTTTTCCGGAATCTTTTGCAATGCCGCGTGCATCTGTTTCCTTTGCACTCGTGTCGCGCGCACCGAATGTTTGGTATGCCGGGGATTGTAATCCCGCAGATTGCGGTTGTTCTGAATGTGGTAATGTGTCGTACGTTGTTGATTCATAACTGTCCGGTTGCAAATCCTGTTTCACGGATTGTTCCGACACTTTCATCCATCCAAACAAGATGAATACTACAAGGATAAGACTGCCGACCAATGCGGGAATGAGTGCCCTTTGTTTGGATATAGGCACAGAATCAGGTCGAATGAATGTGCTCGATTTTTTTTCTCCGAGTGCAGCAAGGGCTGCTTCCGCAGTACCAAATCTCTCTTCTTTTTGCGGGTGCATCAGTTTTTTCAAGAACCCGACAAATTCAACGGATGATACATCACTATATTTCTCCAACTCCGGTTCCTTGAATGCCAGCACTTTTTTCATGCATTCGGTATACGTCGATCCCTCGAATATTCGCTCACCGCTCAACACTTCAACAAGAGTTGTGCCGAGCGCAAAAAGGTCGGTCCGTTCGTCGATATCATCGCCGCGGATCTGCTCCGGCGCCATGTATGCCGGAGTACCGAGAACCATTCCTTCCATTGTTACCGTAGGAGACAATGCAAATGATGCCAATCCAAAATCTGTCACTTTCAAAATTCCGGTATCGCTGACCAGAATATTCCCCGGTTTGATATCACGGTGAATGATCCCTTTGCCATGCGCAACAGCAAGACCGCGGAGAACATGAAGGGCAGTTTTTTTGACAAACTCAAAACCGGTTTTCTCGCCGCCCGCAACAACATCTTTAAGCGATCTCCCTTCGACAAACTCCATGACAATTGCAGGGGCACCGTCAATCTCCGTAAGGTCGTACACTTGTACGATATGCTCGCTTCTGAGAGCAGCGCACGAACGTGCTTCACGCATAAACCTCGTACGCACTTCTTCATCATTCGCCAGATGCTTGTGCAGCACTTTGAGCAGTACGGGGCGATGCAGCGCGTCATCGAATGCGCGGTACACTGACGTCGTACTGCTTTCGCTGATCTTCTGTTCAATTTTTAGTTGGTTGCTATTCATTTCCGAAACATTTCACACAAAGACAGAGTGGAATAAAGTTCCAAATACCAAAAACAAATGACAATTAAATCCCAATCATCAAAAACAAAAAAAATGTTTTTCAGTTTTCGGTATTGAATATTATTTGTGATTTGTCGATCGGATTTTTGAATTTTCACTCGCTTCCCCATTCCTTCAGTCTGTACTGGAGCCAACGGAGCGACACGCCGAGCCGTTCGGCGGTGCGTGTACGGTTTCCCTCCATTTCCTGCAATGTTGCTTCAATGATCTGCCGTTCAAAATCGGCAAGCGTCATGGAATTTTTTTGCAGCGCGGACGAATCCCCCGCATTGAATACGAAATCTTCTTTCGTCAATTGACTCCCTCGACAGAGCACGACAGCCCGCTCGATCACGTTTTGAAACTCACGGACATTCCCTTTCCACTGATTGGCGAGGAGCATCTGCATCGCTTCGGGGTGGATACCGTCAATTGAACGCTTGTAATTTTCCACAGCGCGTTTGAGAAAATATTTTGCAAGCAGGGGAATATCGTCCCGCCGGTCCCGCAACGGAGGAAGATGAATATCGATCACATTCAATCGAAAGAAGAGGTCGTCCCTGAACCTCCCTTCCTTCACAGCCGTTTCAAGATCTTTGTTGGTGGCGGCAATGATGCGTATATCCGCGACCTTATTCTTCGTATCGCCAACCCTGCGGTATTCCTTTTCCTGTAACAGACGGAGGATCTTTGCCTGCAGATTCAACGGCAGGTCGCCGATCTC
The DNA here is from genome assembly GCA_016182545.1 of Ignavibacteriales bacterium. GTDB lineage: Bacteria > Bacteroidota > Ignavibacteria > UBA10030 > UBA8401 > SpSt-333. Next base: position 6,000 of record JACPGG010000097.1, on the reverse strand, counting down.
ATCAAGGAACAATGTGCCGCCGCTTGCCACTTCAATAAGTCCTTTTCTATCTGAGTTGGCTCCGGTGAACGAACCTTTCATGTAACCAAAGAGCTCGCTCTCCATTAGATTTTCCGGCAGCGCGGAAGCGTTGACGGCAACGAACGGTTTCCCTTTCCGTGTGCCGTTGTCGTGGATCGCCCGCGCAACAAGTTCTTTTCCGGTTCCGCTTTCACCAGTGAGCAGGATGGCAACATCCACATCCAGCACGCGGTGGGCGATCTCCAATGCTTTTTTCCATTTCTCGCTCGCTCCGATGATGTTTGAGAACAGATGTGTAACATCGACTTCATTCTTCAACCGGACATTCTCTGCCTTGAGCGATGAATATTGCTGTGCATTCTCGATCGCTATTGCGGCAAGATTCCCAAAGATCGTCAGGAATTTCAGCGCATCATCCGTGAACGCCTTGCGGGATTTGCTGCTGTCCAGATACACGGCACCGGTGATCCGTTCCCCCGTGCGAAGCGGAATACATATTATGGACAAAATCTTCTGCGCCATGATACTCACGGACGACTCGAACCGTTCGTCGCTCATCGCATCGAACGTGAGCACCGGTTCGCCTGTATCGAGCACGGTTTTGATGACGGACGATGAACCGGCAAACTCATCTCCGGCTTTTTTGGAATTGAAATTCTTGAATGCAACCACAGTATATCCGAGTTCCGCATTCTGATCGGACAGCATGACGAATCCCCGTTCGGCGGAGAGATGCGTCATTGCAATCTCCAGTACTTTCTCCAGCAATTCATTCGGATCAAGAATTAAATTGATCGTTTTTGTAATATCGTACAATGCGTTGAAGTTGTCCTTCTGTTCCATTATTTCACCACAAATGAAGATTCTTTTGAGCGGGCATAATTGCCGAAATCATCCACCACCGAAATTGACCACACATGGGTCCCCTGTTGCAGTGAATCAACAGAGCCGTCATTCGGATACTGCAGGCTTTGATCGATCGAGGAAATACCCTCTTTCATCCACACAATCGTTTGAGTTCCACCGTCAATCCTGGATAACGAAAGGGTGTAAGAATAGTTAAAAGTAACATCCGGCGGATCCCATCTGAATTCGGGGAATACCGTTGTTGTATCGTTATTCAAAGAGGATGGATATAATGGATTTGCCGTTTGTTCTATCACACGGGTTACAAAGAACGGTGAACCGATATTCACCGCACCGTTGTCATCCCGTGACACGATATACAGTGGTTTTCCTACAAGCCATTGGATCGTATTTGTGGGAAGTTTATTCTTGTAGATCGTAGTGATGAAATTATTTGTACCGGGTATGGGTGCCAACGGAAAACGTAAGGTATCGACAACACTGAACCACACCGAGTCGAGATCGAGCGAGCTATTTGGATCAATTACCTCTGCCGTTACTTCGACGAAATACTGTGGACTCGGAAAATATTGATCGATTTTTCTGGCGAGTATATTCTGCGAGACGACAACCGGTGCTCCGTTAAGTCCGCGAACCACGTGCGTTGACGCGCGGTCCTGTATGTCGACCCGGAAGGTGTCGTTCGTGAAATTTTCTTTTGTGCAAACAAATGTGTGCGTGCCCGACGATAAATGATTGAACACAAAATAACCGAACGTATCGGATCTGACGAGAATATTCTCATCAAGATCGGTGATCGTAGCACCGGCAATAGCGGTCGACTGATTCGCGATTGTGATCACTCCCGTCATACTCCCGACACGAACATACGCCGGAGAACTCGGATCGAGAGGATTGTCGTGCGGCGCGTCGTCAATACACCCTGCCAGCAGTACAATACATACAAAAAATTGATATCGCGCATTCATTCTGTCTCAATTTCGTGAAAAAATATACAAGTCAAAAGAGATTAAACAAAGATTGGACAGAAATATGAACGGAAGGTTAAAAAACGTTAATAGGAACGTGCTAGCGGTCAACGAGCAGTTTGTATCCTTTTCCGTGTGCGTTCACTATTGAAACGGACGGATCCGGTTTCAAATATTTACGGAGTTTCGATATATACACATCCATGCTGCGGGCATTATAATACGAATCGTTCCCCCACACGGACTGTAAAATTTTTTCACGCTCGACCAGGGAATTGGAATGAAGTGCAAGAACGCAGAGAAGTTCGGATTCTTTTGCAGTGAGCGATCTTTTTTTCTTTTCGTCAATCTGAAGAATTGATTTGGAAGAGTCAAATTTGAATTTACCTATCGAGAATTCCGTTTGCATCTGTTCCGACTGATCTGTTCCGTTGCTTCGCTTCAAAACGGCATTGATCCTCAGAAGCAATTCCTCCATGCTGAACGGTTTTGTGATATAATCATCGGCGCCGATCTTTAATCCTTCGATCCGGTCTTCCTTCAGTGATTTTGCAGTGAGAAAAATAATCGGCGTCTGTTGATCAGACTGTCGAACTTCCTTCACAAATGTGAAGCCGTCCTTTTTTGGCATCATCACATCTACAAGGCAGAGCGCCGGAGCATCTTTTTTATACACCGCAAGACCGTCGACGCCGTTCGTGCATAATTGTACGCCGAATCCGTTCATCTCCAGATGTTCGGAAAGGATGAAGCCGAGATTCGGATCGTCTTCAAGGAGCAATATTTTCTTTTTGGGTTTCATGGATCTTGTGTATCGTCATCCTTCGATGCGCTCTCCTGACTGCGTCGGGATCGCTTACTCAGGATGAACAGAAAGTTTAATTTCAACTCTCGTTCCCTTTCCCAATTCGCTAGAGATTGAAACTGTTCCCTGATGCGCTTCAACAATCAATTTTACGTAGCTCAATCCGAGCCCGAAACCTTTTACATCGTGCGTGTTTCCGGTTGGCACGCGATAATACTTATCAAAGATCCTCGCCAAATTCTCCTTCGAAATTCCGACGCCGGAATCTTGAACAACGATGGAGAGATTTTCTGTGTCGGATGATGTGCCGATTCTGATATCCGGAGTTTGAGGGGAGTACTTGATTGCATTGTCCAGTACGTTGTGAATGATATTCGTCAAATGAACTGCATCTCCTTCAACAACAAAATTCTTCGCGTTCAATGAAGAAACGATCGATCCTCCCTTCTGCTCAATCTGCAGTGAAATGTTTTTCACCGCCTGTTCGATTACTTCGTGCAAATTGACCGGCGAACGTTTCAATTCGAATTCCCCTTCTTCCAGTACCGCCATTTGCAGGATCTTGTCGACCTGTCGTTTCATGCGGAGATTTTCATCGGCGATGACAGCATTGTACTTTGTCAGTCTTGCCTTGCTCTTCATCGTTTCGGGCTTTGCGATCGCTTCGGAAGCAAGCGCGATCGTTGAGATCGGCGTCTTGAATTCGTGCGTCATATTGTTGATGAAATTGATCACCGACTCTCCGAACCGTTTCTGAGAAAAAATCAAACGAATGACGTACACAAAGCAAAATATTATGATCCCCATAAAAAGAATTGAAAGAACAACCAGCGCTGTCATTTCTTTCAACACAAATGATGTTCGATCAGGAAAGAGAACTGCAAGCGTGTATCTGGGGGAGAGAACATCATTGGAAAAGAGTTGCGTTTTTAATGAGGATACATGAAGTGCATTTCCATCTGCCGAGTCGCTTTGCAAAACAAGCGAATCGCGCATCCCGACAAAGACTGCAAACGAGTACGGCAAATGAATTTCCGCATCTAGAAAAGAAGCAGCAAGCAACGAATCGAGCCGCTTCCTCTCAATCCGTTTGTCTATCGGCAATTGTTCGATGAAGGCAAGTTTGTCCACAACTTTTGTCACAAGTTCTTTCCGTTTCGCGCTGGAACTGTCGATATACACAATCCATGCGCTGTCATTCATCCGTCCGTTGAACTGCATCCTGCCTCCTTCAATTTGGTAACCGTACGAAAACGAGACAGATGAGGATTTCTTTGCAGAACCTTTTACAGCAATTGTCGTATCGGCTCCGTGAGACTCGAAAATTTCGATGCGCATGTTGTTACCATCCGTCAACACGCGCTGCTTAGTGCCAGACGAAGGAGTTTTGATGAAGAAGGTATCGGTATCATGCTTGAACGCCGGAAATTTTTTTGCAATACGTTCCGGCGCACTGCCGGTTGTATTGACCAAAACATTGAAAATCCTCCCCGCTGCTTCTTCCACTTCCAGTTTCCGGCTGACAGTGTTCATCGCATTCAATGCGTTCCGCTCGAACGCCTGCTCTTTTTGTTCGTACGAAACCAACAGCAGATAGATCTGCAGCGAAATCAAACCGATCAGCGCGATGGAAATCCCCGCAATGATCAACACGATATGCTTCGTTCCCTTTTTCACATTGACAATCTACAAATCTAACATCTCAAAATCTTCCCTTTTAACATTTTTTAACATCTGCTAACAGTTATTAACTATGAACGGCGCAACATCGGATGTATTTTGACCGTCAAACAATACATCAATAAAAATATCAGGAGACCACTGTGAAATATTTTCTTTCGCTGTTCTACCTTTTGTGCCTTACGACAGCGGCACAGGAACCGAAACGGATGACTCGAACGCTCTCCGCGGATAATGCCGTGATCATTCGTGAAGCAGGCGCCGTGATCGTTCCGAAGAACGACAAACTGATCGTCGATATCATTCTTGGGAATCACGAGCAGCAATCAACTGATGTTCAAAAAGATGACGAAGTATTGATGGCAAACGGAAAAAAAGTAAAGACTGTTAAAGATCTTCAGGAACAATATGAGAACACCAAAGTCGGGGACGAATTCAAGATCGGTTTGAAACGGGGAGAGAACCTGTTGATGGCAAAATTCACAAAGAAAAGCGCCGAAGAATTGAATAAAGCCGGTGGCACCATGGTGATGCGCATGGAACAAAAAGAAGGGGAAGAGGTTCTGCCTGCTCTCGGGCTTGCCTTCAGCACAAAGGATAAACAGGTGGTGGTGAATAATGTTCTGCCGACCGCCGCGAACAATTTCAAATCATTCTCTCCTAAAGCGGGTGATCTCATTGTTTCGATCAATGGAAAAGCGACAACGGATGCGGAATCGTTCGTTGAATCGTATGACGCCCTCAAAGAAGGAGATAAAGTCACGATCGTTTTTTTTCGCGACGGGAAAGAGAGCAGAGAGACATTCAGCAAGCCGAAGCCGATGGGCAGGATGATCATTAACCGATAACCACAAAATCACCAAGTCACGAAGATTGTCTCCCGGTGATTCAATACATTATGAAATATTTATTCTACTTCATCCTCGTCGTCTGCACAACATCTGCGGTACCTGAGAAATCATCGGCGCAGGCGAATCCGTACTTCAACCAGCGTGACGACAAGTACCGCCTGCTCGGATTAAAACGAGCGAAGGAAGCATACGAATTCAGCAAAAAAGAATTCGAGCGCCAGCAGGATCTGTTCAAAAAGGGATTATTGTCGCAGGCAGAACTCGACCGTGCGCGTGTATCGTTCTCTGATGCAGAAGTCAATTACCAGCAGTCGCTTCTCGCCGTGCTGTTCGAGACGCAATTCATCTCCGTTGAAAAAGCGGTGAAGTACCAAACAAGCGATGGCAAGAAACATGTCCGACTCACACTGATCAACACTTCCGGCGGGAACGCGGAGTTTCAAAAGTTGGTGAAGATGGAAGATCAATTGTTCCGCTCGCTGCAACCTGATGTCATCCCGAATGTATACGTTTCGATTGCCAATACAGATAATTCCATCATCAGCCAGCCGTATGAAGCAAAGATCGATGAACTGCGGTTCGGTCACCCGAAAGAATTGGATTTTATCTTGCTGCAAGATCTGGATGCCGTGGTGGTCAACGTTATTTACGGCAACGGATCGTCCCGCACCATGAAGATATTCCTGCAGAAAGATGCATCGCAGAACAAAGTCCTTGTGCAATCGCAGCAATTCTCGCAGGAAGGAGAACTCGGGAAATCGGCAACGTTCGACCTGACGCTGGAACTCTTCAGCGGCACAACGAATAC
>JACPGG010000099.1 GCA_016182545.1 Ignavibacteriales bacterium | reverse complement strand
TTGTACATCGGCAGTTTCGTCATTTCCTTATCATCCAAAAAAACTCTTCCGCCATTCGGGCGGATCATTCCTACGATCATATAAAAAGATGTGGACTTCCCCGCTCCGTTCGGACCGAGCAAACCGACGATCTCACCCTGCCGCACCGAAAGGGAAACATCATTGACCACCGTACGCTTCTTGTATTTTTTTACAAGATTATCGGCACGGAGGATCTTCTTCGATGTCAGGTCTGCTTGGATTGGATCGCTCATAATTTCGGTTTCACGGGAAATACAGTTGTCAACGCAGGACGGTCGTCACGGATCAGAAATCCATCCAGATTGTACTGCGTTATGCCGGTCCGTTCAATAAGATTTTCGGGATAGAATGAACCTTCTATCCCTTTCGACACATTGATCGTGTGCGGTTTCCCTTCGTTGAATTTCATCAGAATATAATCGCCGCTCGTTTTATTCACGCCGTTCGCTGCGCTGTCGCCATAGAGAAAATACAGACTGATGGCGTTTCTTTCAACAAAAGTTTCCTGTAATTTATTGTTGTTGAATTTCATCGTAATCGTGCGTCCGGTCAGTTGATTGTACCGCATTGGATATGAGCTGTCGCTCAGTGACGCAACAAACGCTCGCGTGCGAACGGATGCCGACTCAAGTTTATTATCACGGAGAGTGAGAAAGATCGTATCACCCGTGACCTGATTTTCGTCGTACCAGACGATCGGCATTCGATACAATTCGATCTTCTCATCCCGTGTGAAATATTTCACCAATCCGCATCGTGCAGCCATTGCACCGCGGACAATGATAACGCTGTCCGTTGCAATAAGTTTTTTCGTCGAATCGTCGAACGATTCCATGACCACGCTTTTCACAGCCAGCGTGTCGATCTCTCCTTTGTCAGTCGTGTCGATCTGCATCAAACGGGGATGTTCCGTCATCTTGCTGTATCGTGTTGAATCGAAATGTTCCAGGTAATTCCCGAACATCGTGACATTGTCGCTCGCATTCACGATCTTCACATTCAGCAGTGCGATCGATTTTCGTTCCTTCTCAAAGTACGTCAACTGTTCGCTAAAAATAGTCGTAGAGGAATCGACAACTCGGACGTTGCGTTGAAAGAAAGCTCTCTTCTCATCAAGATAGTATGTCCCAAAATCGGCGTAGAGCGTTACATGAGGCGTTTTCAGTTTCACGTTCCCCTCACCGTCCGATTTGCGCTGGTTGCCGTAGTATCGTCCCTTGAGCGATGTGAGAGTGATTGTGTCACGGACAATTTTCACATTGCCGATCAATTCAATCTCGTTACGATTTAAAAACTGTATCGCTTTGTCGCACCAGACACGCACATTCCCTTGCTTGAAACGAACATTCCCTTCCAGCTCTCGCACATCTTCACCGCTGGGCAAACGCTTGCCGGAAAAGACGTCGGCGTTTTGCAAAACAACATTCTCGTTTTGCTGGGCTTCGATGCAAACGACGAAGAATACGGTAAGTATCAGATACCGGTTCCCTGCAAACATCATTTCGACTCCGCTGTCCCGGTCACTTTGAAGATCCGGTAGTTCCTTAAATTGTGATCGGATTCGAATCCGGTCCCCTGCAACTGCTCTTTCGGCGAAATGATACGGACAAATTCGGGGGAGTGGATCAATTGTTTCTGGTTCGTCCAGAACATTTTTTCCGTATAGACTGTGGTTCCGCTGTCCGATTTCACCACAACATTTCCGGTCGCTTCAAGATTGTTCGTCCCTTCATCCACGGCACCGCGAACCGATGTCAATTGAGTGGTATGTTTTCCGAATTCGTCAAAAAAATCGACCACAACGCCGGAATCGAGATGCGTGACGCGCGAATTGTCGTACGCATAAATGTGACCCGCGTGCACGATTGCTTTCACAATACCGGAATCTGAGAAGGTGATTTTCGAATTCCAGCTTTCTTGTGAGGGAAGTTGGGTGCCCGAGACGCCGCTGAGAACGGAAGGTTTTACTTTTTCTTCACACCCGCTCAGTACAATAAGGAAAAACAATGCAAGGCAGAATTGCTTCACGCCGATGAATCTCCACCTAATCCCGCACGGACAAGATCATGGAGATGAACAAGTCCGTACGGCTTTTTATAATCGTCGACGATCACCAATTGTGTAATGCTGAAAGTTTCCATCTCCTGCAATGCAGCCGATGCAAGGGTCCCTTTGCGGATCGTCTTCGGGTTCTTCGTCATGACCTGTTCTGCCGTCAATCCGGAAACGTCGGACGTTTTTTGAAGAAGACGTCTCAAGTCTCCGTCCGTGATAATACCTGCCAGCGTCCCATCATCGTTCAACACACAGGTCGCACCGAGGCGTTTTGCCGTGATCTCCAGGATTGCGTCTTTCAGACTCGCCTGCAAGCCGATCTTGGGAATCTGAGTGCCGGTGATGGCGAGTTCTTCAATCTTCAACAGGAGACGTTTTCCCAAATTCCCGCCCGGATGGAACATTGCAAAATCATTTGCACTGAAATTTTTCTTTTCAAGGAGCGTTACCGCAAGCGCGTCGCCCATTGCCAGCGTTGCGGTCGTCGATGTGGTCGGAGCCAGATTATGGGGACATGCTTCTTCTTTGACTGAGATATCGAGCACAATATCCGATTGCAATCCAAGATTTGAATTGAGTCTGCCGACCATGGAGATGATCGGAACACCGATCCGCTTGAACATCGGCAGCAACTCCCGTATCTCTTGTGTGTCCCCGCTCTTTGAAATGCATATGACAACGTCGTCGTCTCGCACCATACCAAGATCACCATGCACCGCATCGGACGGATGGAGGAAGATCGCCGGTGTGCCGGTGGAATTCATCGTCGCAACAATCTTGCGTGCGATAATGCCGGATTTTCCCATGCCGGTAATGATCACCCTTCCTTTGCATTTGAAAATAACATCCACCGCATTCTGAAAGGAAGCATTGATTTTATTTTCGAGCGCAGAGACCGCGTCCGCTTCCATGCGGATCACTTCTTTTGCTTTTTGGATATCTTTAGAATCTGTCGACATTTATTGTACTGTTTCCTTCATTGTTCTGTCGATCGCAACCACCTGTAAAAGTAATTTCTCCAATTGCTCAACCGGTAATTGACTTGCAGCATCACTCAACGCTTTTGCCGGATTCGGGTGTGTCTCTATGAACAATGAATCAATTCCGACCGCAACTCCAGCGCGGGCAAGAGGGAAAATAAATTCCGGCTGACCGCCGCTTGCTCCGCTTGAGCCGCTCGGCAATTGTACAGAGTGTGTCGCATCCAATACCACGGGATACCCGAATTTCCTCATGATCGGCAAACCGCGCATATCAACCACAAGATTATGGTATCCGAACGATGTGCCCCGCTCAGTGACAAGTATATTCGTATTTCCCGTCGATGCAACTTTTTCGATCGGATGTATGATATCATCCGGGGCAAGGAATTGACCTTTTTTTATATTCACAGCTTTTTTGCTTTTCCCGGCTGCAATCAAGAGATTCCGAGGTATGAACATCGGTAAGGATCGGAAAGCCGAATTGTGTTTTTACATCGTCCAAGATCTTCAACGCATCATCGATCCCGATGCCGACAAAGCCATCCATACTGGTCCGGTTCGCTTTTTTGTATGATGATTTGAAAATCAACGGAATGCGATACTTCTCACACAGAGATTTGACCCTTTCAGCCGTCTGAAAAATCATGTCGCGATTCTCCACAACACACGGTCCGGCGATCAACACCAAAGGATTGTTTGCTCCGATCGTAACCGATCCAACTGTTACTTCTTTTGTCATAATGGCTTAAGGTACCATTCTTTATCTGTTAATGCAAAAAACGCCGTTATAAAAGTAAATACATTGCGAGCGAACCGGACGCAGCACAAAACCAATTGACCATATCGTTATCAATCCATCGTACACCGCGAATTCGAATAGTCGGTTTGCCATCATGCATCGCTTTTTCCGTGATCGTTCCTTCTTCCGTTTGATATTGCACCTGAAGGACGGCTCCACAAACGCTGTCAATAACTGAACCGACCATGCCCGATATTATTATTTTTATTGCTACCAACAGTGAAATTGATTGCGCACCCAATACCCATCCGGAAAGAACAATCATGGATGCACCGAGAAAGCTGCCGAAAAATCCAACGAGTGAAACGCCGCCGCTGGTGCCCGGCTCGACAAATTTGAATGTCACGATAGAGATCGGTTTTTTTTTCGACAGGGTGCCGATCTCAGTTGCCCATGTATCTGCTGTGACGGCAGCAATCGATGCAAGATAGAAGAGGTACAAATTCTCTTGTTCCGGAAAGATGTACCATAATAAGATTATAATTCCCGCCACTCCCCCGTTGGCTGCAACCTGTCCTTCATCTCGTTTATTTGTCTTATCGTATATGGCATCCAGTTTTTTCTTCCGTGCTTTCCAGGATTTTGATAGAAGACTCGATGTGATAAAAAATGTCAGGATAGGAATTGTCCACACCCACCCGCCGATACCGAAAATTATCGTCGCCAGAAGAAACGTTGCCGCAGATCCGCTTGGCGAGAGAAATTTGAATTGGAGCGAAATGAAGGCGATGATCAAAGCTAATCCGATCGCAGCCACCATTTGATCGGGATTGTGTTGTGCCAGAGGAATACAGAAATAATGAAGCATCAGCGCCGCGCTCAACGGTACGGTCAGATTGTCAAATCCTTTTGATGAAATCGCCTCCCATAGCGTTACAAATAAGGCAACCGACAATCCGATCATAATCATGCCACCGTATGCCTCCGTGAGATCATAATACAGTATTGCCGCAACAACGATACTAAACGTTGTTACAAACATTGCCGCAGAACCTTCGTACGATTTCTTATCACTCGTCAACCGGTATTCGCGCGGATGACGAAGATTCTCGCCGACGATCGCTGCAGCAGCATCACTGAGTGCCAGAATGAGGATTGAGACAGAAATAATGAAAGGAGCAGAGTCCCAGAAGAGCAACACCAAAATGAAAAACGAGAGTGGGTAATAGACTGTACCGTACGAACGGCGGTGCGTGCCGTGCATCCCTTTCAGCAATCCGAATTGGATGGCGGCAAAATTGACGATGAGAAAAGAAAGAGCAAGAAGCAACGCCGGGATGCCGGATATGAATAACTCAGGAGCAAAAAAGATCAGCACAACGGTGAGAATATGGACCAGTTTACGTGTGATTTCCGGCGAGCCGTGAAACGCGTGGCGAAGAAATTCGGCAATGGCAATAAAAAAACCGATCGCGACGAATATCGATACAAATAAAATCCATTCGGACTGTGACGGAGGCAAAAAAAGATTCATGCAAACGCAGATTGATACTGAATGCCGGTGATGATCTCGGTGATCGCTTTTGTCAGGATCAATTTTGCATCTCCAGATGATTTTGCAGCAAGATCAGCTTCCGACAGAATGAGAAATGCATTTTCAATCTCTTCAAGTTTAAAGTTGCGGAGATGCTGCAGGTAGGATCTGACGAAAAACGGATGGACGCCGGCGATCTGCGCGAGCTCGTTTTCCGGTCTCTTCTGACGGACAGCATCGTGCAATTTATACAGCTTTACAAAGTGCGTTGCAAGTGCGGCAATTATTGGAACCGCATTCTCTCCGGAATTGACAAGATGCCCCGCAACGTCCAATGCTTTCGCAATATTTTTTTCTCCCACCTTGTTCGCCAGTTCAAAAACCGTAAACTCGCGGGAGACACCAACGACATGTTCAATGTCCGCAGAAGAGATGACCGGTTTCTCGCCGACAGCGATGAGCGTTTTTTCTATCTCATTGGCGAGCTCCCGGAGAGAATTCCCGACAAATGAATGGAGCAGTGCGACCGCCTGAGGATCAATGCCACGCTTCAGTTTTTTCATCCGTGATTCTATCCAAGCAATTGTTTCATTGTCGTACAGCGGGCGGAATTCGCCGCACAGTGCAGATTTCTTGAGGGTTGTATACGGTTTTCTACGAAAATCAGGGTTGGCAGCGATCAGAACAAGAACTGTGGTCGGCGAAGGTTTTTCAAAATACGCAGAGTAGAATTCTTCACTCTCCTTTTTTACCGTCCGTTCAAAATCTTTTACGACTACAACCCGTCGTTCCGCCATCATCGGAAAGGAGGATGCGATGCCAAGAATCTTCTTCGCATCGACTTCGCTCCCTTGCAGGATGTCGAAATTGAATTCTTTCATCGCCGGATCGACAGCGCTTTCAACGATTGCATCGACGCATTCTTCGATCAATAAATCTTCATCACCATAGAAGAAATAGACCGGTGCAAAATTCTTTTTCTTCAAGGAAGAATAAAAATTGTCAAAGTCGAATTTTTCCCTGGATTTTGCCATGAGTTGTTCGTACAACCTTGCGAAGGTTTGAAACCTTCGCAAGGTTAGAATCTATTCAACAACTGTAACCTTTTTGATCACCACTTTTTCATTCGGGTTGTCGCGGGGATCGCGCGGGGCAGATACGATCTTGTCGGCAACATCCATCCCTTCGATCACTTTCCCAAAGACGGAATATTGTCCGTCAAGAAATTTCGCATCGGCAACCGTAATATAAAATTGACTTCCGTTCGATTGACGCAACGGATTGATCTGATCACCCTGACGCGCCGCAGCAATGACGCCGCGTGCATGTGTGAGTCCGATCTCCGCATCAATCCTGTAATCCGGTCCCCCCATTCCGTGCGTGTGCCGTTCGCCTGATTTTGAATTCGGATCGCCTCCTTGAATCATAAATCCGGGAATAACGCGATGGAATGTTGTTCCTTCATAGAATCCCTCTTTCGCCAGCTTCCGGAAATTGGCGGAATGTTTCGGCGCCGCTGAGTCGTTCAATGCAATGACGATGTTACCCAGCGATGTTTCAACGATCACCGTTCCCTTTGCGTATGGTGCTTTTTGATCGGTCACGTGTGGAGTTCCTTTTATTGTTGGTTTTGATTTTTTTTGTGCAAAGACGGCTACTGTGATCATCAAAAGCATGCACAACAATGTAGCAGTGTACTTCATCGTTCCCCTTTATAATTGTTACAGGTAATAGGTGACGCCGAAGCGGAGTCCGGCATAAAAATATCGCAACTCTTTTGTCTTCACTAACGAAATCGTGGCATCTGTTCCTAAAAATTTTCCCAACCATTCCCATCCCAATTGCCCGCCGATATATCCGAAGAAATTTTCATCAAAGGCAGTTTGTCCGACAATTTCCGCTTTAAGACCGACACCCGATGCCGTGTAATCCCTCGATGTACCAAATGTCGATATCGTTTCAGTCGCTCTCCCGAAGTGATATCCACCGCCTGCACCCATCTTTACAAAATACCCTTCTCCGCCGACCACTTTTTGAATGAGAAGTGAAGGTGCATGGACGGCGTAAAAAAAATCATGTGTTGCACCGCTTCGTGAAAGAAAATTATACGATTTGAACAAGTACATATGTTCAACCTTTATTCCCCACTCTTTGCCCACCGGAAATTCGACCCCGCCGAAAAAATCGACAGCCGTTGCAAAATCATCTACTGTCTGGCCGTACGCTGCTGTCGAATTGACGTACTCGACAATCTCCGGTGCATTCACCAGGTCGACTCCCATGCCGGCAACGATGGCAATTGAATTCTCCCGTTGAACGAACACCGGTTGCTGTTGCGAAAACGCAAGCGACACAGCCGCAACCACGAGGCACATCAGCCGCATCACGCCGGATCCTCATTGTTGTCCTTCACAATCGCTTCGGCAACATGGATCTTGTCTTTGAAGAAGTAGAACAAACCGAGAATCGTCGTTGTTAAAAAGCCGACGGCATGAGTATAGATCGAATAACTCAACGCTTTCACCGGATCAACAGAAAAGAGTTGCGTCAACGTGAACGATGTGAAGGTATGATAACTGCCGATTCCGCTCGGCGTCGGTAACGCAAATGCAAACCCTGAAGCGACCTGCAGCACTGTAGCCGAGCCGAAGTTCAAGCCGTTCTCCTGCGGGAAATTATAAATGAAGAACGGAACATACAGCAACACGATGTACGATATCCAGATCATCAAACTCGTTAGAGCGATCATCACAAAATTGCCGGGATGATTCGCCGCTTTGAAACCGGTGAGGAACGAATCGAAAATATGGTCAGCCTGTGACCGCCATTTCTTCGGGAGTAGAAACGAAAGTTTACGGACGAATTGGAACAGTATCTCGGATTTCAGAAATATCAGCACAAAGACGATCAGTGCAATTGCCGTCAGGACAAAAAAAAGCCACTCGAATTTTGCCATTGTAGGGAACCAGACCGCAAACGGTTCCGCATAGATCGACAGGACGGTCAATACGATCAATACAAACGTGACGGTATCCAGGATGCGTTCGAGAACGATCGTGCCCATCGTTGCGCTTTTCGACACTCCTTCCAATTTATTCATCGCGTACGGCCGGACAAATTCCCCGAGCCGCGGGACGACATTGTTGATAAGGTAACCGATCATCGTTACCGAGAATGCATTGCGTAATGAGACATCCTCCTTGATCGGATACATCAGATATTGCCAGCGCCATGCGCGAACAATGTGGCTGAGCGTGCTGCCGGCAAACAATACGATGAACCAGCTCCAATGTACATCGATCAACGAATGCCACAACTCGTCGATATTCTTCCCGCGAAACGCGAGGTACAGAAACGCGGCAGCAAGTCCGATGCTGAAGAGAGTTTTAACACTATTTTTTACGACTGCTCTCATTTCAATGTGCGAAGGTCGACAACCTTCATATCCTTTGGCGGAGTGAATTGAAATTCCGAATCGTTCAGTTGACGGTTGAACGTGACCTCTGAAATAGATATGACAAACCTGTTCTGATTGCGGTCCGTATATTTGATTTTCTCGACGATCCACGATACGGGATTCACCCACGCTGAGAGGGAACGGATCTGTCTCGTCTGCGAATTGATTTTTTTCGGTTCAAGGGTAATTTTCAACAGGCTGTCGACATTCATCAGATCTTTCGCAGAAAAATCATCCGGCAATCCGAGAAGGAATTTATCGGGGGAGAAAATCCGGGTGTTCTCTTTGAAGGCGTCAATGAGCACCTGATTGTTCGATTTCGAGACGATCCAGACCGTTTCCCCGTCCGAAATGAACTGCTCCCCTGCCGTTTCAAGCCGGTATTTATTCCCTTTTTTAATTGTAACGGTACCGGATTGCACTTGTTCGCTCTTGCCGAACCGAAGCATTGTTTTTTGGATGAACGAGGCGCTTGCATCTTTCATCGATGCGTACTTTTCCCTGACATTCTTCAGCACCTGTTCGGCGGACTGAT
The DNA here is from genome assembly GCA_016182545.1 of Ignavibacteriales bacterium. Lineage (GTDB taxonomy): Bacteria > Bacteroidota > Ignavibacteria > UBA10030 > UBA8401 > SpSt-333. The sequence continues at coordinate 11,035 of JACPGG010000099.1, read as the reverse complement.
CTTGCGCCACCAAGACAAGTGAAGAAATCAGAAGTAAAAAAATAATCCGGCGGGTGTATGATCTCATCATCAATCTAAATTTTTGAGGAGGATTTCTAATTGTTCATCGGTCTCTATCAAAACTTCACGCGCTTTACTGCCGTCGAACGAGCCAACGATGCCTGCTTCTTCGAGTTGATCGACAAGGCGTGCAGCGCGGGAATACCCGATACTTAAACGCCGCTGCAGCAGCGATACAGAACCTTGTTGATGACGGACGATGATACGCGCCGCATCATCAAACAATTCATCCCGTTCGCCACCGCCGATCCCGCCCCCATTTTTCTTTTTCTCAAGTGCGGAGGGGAGCTCATACATTTTGCTGTATCCTTTTTGCTTGCCGATATGGTGCACGAGTTCTTCACATTCCTCGGTCGAAATGTATGCATTTTGTATTCTCACCGGTTTGGGCGTGCTTGCCGAAAGATAGAGCATATCACCGCGCCCGATCAGTTGCTCTGCGCCGCCGCCGTCGATAATGGTCCTCGAATCGATCCTGGATGAAACGGCGTATGCAATTCGGGAAGGAAAATTCGCCTTGATAACACCGGTGATCACGTCGACCGATGGACGCTGTGTGGCGAGCACAAGGTGAAGACCGACGGCACGTGCCAATTGTGCAATGCGCGCGATCGATTCTTCCACTTCCTTTGCTGTCGTCAGCATCAGGTCTGCAAGTTCATCGATAATGACGATAATGTACGGTAAGAAGCGGTGCTTCAATGTCTCCGTATCTTTTCCTTTCAACCGTCCTTCTTTGAAACGTGCATTATAATCGGTCACATGACGGACGCCGGCTGATGCAAGAAGATCGTAGCGGCGTTCCATTTCGATCACACAGGACTTCAATGCCAACACCGCGTTTGCCGGCTGGGTGATGATCTTCTCATCGAAGTCCGGTGAGACCGCGAGAAAATGATGCTGCAGTTGCTGATATAAACTCAACTCGATCTTTTTCGGATCAACAAGAATAAATTTCACTTCCGACGGATGCAGGCGGTACAATAAACTTGCGATGATCGAATTGATGCCGACCGATTTTCCCATGCCGGTCGCACCGGCGATGAGCACATGCGGCATCTTTGCAAGGTCGTCAATATAAATTTCTCCGGTGATCGTCTTTCCCATTGCGAGCGGGAGTGCCGCTTTGCTGTCGCGGAATTTTTCCGAATTCAGTATGCTGCGGATCGTGACGATCTGCGGTTTGTGATTCGGGATCTCGACGCCGACAGTCCCTTTTCCGGGGATCGGTGCTTCAATACGGATACCGCGCGCCTGCATTGCCAGAGCAAGATCGTTGGAGAGAGCAGTGATCTTCGAGACTTTTACGCCGGTGGCGGGAACAAGTTCATATAATGTAACGACCGGACCGGGAGTCACACTGACGTTCGCAATTTCAACGCCGAAGTCCGCTAACTTTGCCTGAAGGAATGCCGCATTGTTCTTCAGCTCTTCATCGCTGATCTTCTCTTCGTATTTCTTTGGATCGAGCAGATCGACCGAAGGAAATACGTAGTCAATTTCTTCATCCTCAACCTCCGGCGCTTCAAGTTCCGCTTCTTTTTCGACCACACCTTCTTTTATTTCCAGCGGCGGAACGACATTCAGCACATCATCGGGAAGAATGATATCCCCCTCTTCCTTCGGAATTTCTATGGGAGGAGGTTCAAAAATTTTCTGCTTCAGTTTCGGTTTTTCCGGCTGCGGTATAACTTCCGTGTCAGGACGCTTTACTTCGATCTCCTCCGATTTCTTTCGCCTCTCTTCTTCACGCTGCCGTGCTTTCAATTCCTGTTTTGCTTTCCACTCTTCCATTGTTGCACCGAATATTTCGCCGAGCGCGATAAAAAGATTTTTCAACCGTTCCGATGTTTTGTGCAGATCGAGATCGATCATGAGTGTGACGGCAATAATAGTCAGCGATATGGTCACGATCATACCGCCGGTCAGTCCCACAGCCTGCTGCAGCACTGTGGCAAAAAAGGCGCCGTAACTTCCGTGCCATTCCGATGAGATCACGTCAGCCAATCCCGTTTTGCGCAACAATCCGAAGAAGGCGGAACCGATCAGGGTCAGCACGATGACATAATTCGTAAAATAGACGAGGCGGCGGAGATCGCCGCTGCGGAGCATGATCCATCCCCACATCAGCATCAAGACAGGAAATGCAAATGCGAATAATCCGACAGTGGAATTGATCAGGAAGTTAGAGAGGATTGCGCCGAAAAGTCCCAGCCAGTTGGTCGTGGATTCAGCTTTTTGCTGGATGAGAGGATCGTTGGTAAAAATTTTGTAGAGGTCGGAAAACCGTACATCGCCGTTGGCTTCATCGGCGGGGGAATACGACATCATGCTCAGCAGCACCATGAAGCCGAAAACGATCATGAGAAACGAAAAGATCTGCTTGCGTTGCGACGATGTTTTTTTCTCCACGTTGCCGTTTTTTTTTCGACGTGCTGCCGGGGGCTGCTGCGGTCCCTGCGTGATGGTGAACTCTTCCATTACTCTCCTTTAACCCCCGCTGTATCGATACTGATCGGAACATGAGGCGCCGAAGGCGTTTCGACCTTCTTCTTCAACTTCAGAACGTTCGCGGAGAGTTCCGGCACGACATTGAACGTGTCGATGGTGGTGCAGAACTCGATATCTTTTTCAAACCCGATCTCGATAAGATACTTTCCGTGATCGCATGTGCGTGTCATTTTCAATAAATTCTTGCTGTAATTTTTGAACAGTGCGACTGCCGCAACCGCAGAATCGTTGAACTCGATCTCCGTCTCTTCGTCATCAATGAGTAATTTCGTGAGCATGCCGGCGCAGACCGCATCTTCAATACAAAATTGCGTCTGCTTCCCCGCGCAGAGAATATATACATCCTCTTTGATCTCTTTTATTTTGTTCACCACGGCAGTGATATTCACAAATCCGGCGATGAGAAGATTCTTTGCGTAGCGCGCTTTCCACATTGCCGGCGCACCGTTGGTCGTGTAGAAGATGATCGACTTTCCTTTCACCGTTTCCGGTGTGTACTCGAACGGCGAGTTGCCGAGATTGAACCCTTCGATCATTTTTGCGTTGCGCTCACCGCCGCGGATGACAACATCTCCGAACAAATTTCCCGACACTTTCACGGCAGACTCGATGGTGTTCACAGGAATGATCTCGCGGGCGCCGCTGTTCAATGCCGCGATCACCGTTGTGCTTGCACGGAGGACATCGATCACGACGACGTTTTTATCACGCAAAAACAAATCATCGATCTGCGATAGCGAGTAGAACACTTCTATTTTCATATCGGATTCCCCCTGATAAAACCGGTCTAATTTTTCTTCAAAAACGGAAGCGGTACGACTGCAGCATCAAGCAACTTTCCCCGGACATCGACCTGCAGTTTTGAACCGACTTCACTGTGCGTACTATTGACATACCCCATCGCGATCCCCTTTTCAAGCGACGGTGAGAATGTCCCGCTCGTTATTGTGCCGCCGTGTGCGCCATTCACAACGATCTGATATCCATGCCTCGGCACCGCTTTGTCCGACAGCATCATGCCGACAAGTTTCCTTTTCAAACCTTCCGCTTTTGCTTTTTCGAGGACCGGTTTACCAATAAAATCCCCTTTGTTCAATTTTGTAATCCATCCCAACCCGGCTTCCAACGGATGTGTTGTCTGGTCGATATCGTTGCCATACAGGCAATATCCCATTTCCAACCGCAATGTATCGCGCGCACCGAGACCGATCGGTGCGATGTTGAATTCTTTCCCGGCATCGAAAATTGCAGTCCATATTTTTTCACCGTGCATCACGTCAAAATAAATTTCAAAACCGAGTTCACCGGTATATCCCGTGCGTGAAATGATCATATCTACGCCCGCGAGTGTACTTTGAACAAAATTGTAATATTGAATCGATGAAAGATCCGCTTTTGTCAATTTCTGCATCGTGTTCAGGGATTTCGGTCCCTGAATCGCGAGCAATGCGGTCACGTCACTCTTATTTTCAAAACCCACATCGGACGGGCAGTGGCTTTTCATCCATTCCCAATCTTTATCGATGTTCGCAGCGTTCACGACGATCATGTATGAATGTTCCGCAAGCATGTAGATCAAAAGATCGTCAACGATACCGCCGTTCTCATAACACATCGCCGAGTATTGCGCTTTCCCCGGTACGAGTTTTGAAACATCGTTCACGGTGATCTTTTGCAGAAACGAAAGTGCGTTCGGTCCTTTCGCAAAAAATTCACCCATATGCGAGACGTCGAATACACCCACGTTGTTTCGGACAGATTTATGCTCTTCCATGATGCCGGCGTACTGCACGGGCATTTCATATCCGCCGAACGGTACTATTTTTGCGCCGAGATTCTGATGGATCGAAAAGAACGGAGTGCGTTTCATTTTGCCTGCCCTTTTTTCCAATCGGAAAGGAATTTTTCAAGTCCAATGTCGGTCAACGGATGTTTCGCCAATTGATCGATCACTTTAAACGGCATCGTGCAGACATGGGCACCCATCAACGCCGCTTGAGCAACGTGGATGGGATGGCGGACGCTTGCAACGAGCACTTCGGTCTGGTATCCGTAATTATTGTAGATCGTAATGATCTGTTCGATCAACTGCATGCCGTCCGTACTGATATCGTCCAGCCTGCCGACGAACGGACTGATGTACGAGGCACCTGCTTTTGCCGCCAAGAGCGCCTGATTGGGAGAAAAGCAGAGCGTTACATTGGTATGAATTCCCTCGCCGCTCAATGCTTTTACCGCTTTCAACCCTTCTTTGATGAGCGGAATTTTCACGACGATATTTTTATGGATCTTTGCAAGATCGTGCGCTTCCTTCATCATGCCGTCGAACTCTGTCGAAACGACTTCCGCACTGATGGGACCGTCGACGATCGCACAGATCTCCTTTAGCAGGGGAATGAATTCTTTCCCTTCTTTTGCCACGAGTGAAGGATTCGTCGTAACGCCATCCAGCACACCGAGCGCGTTTGCTTCTTTGATTTCTGCAAGGTTTGCAGTGTCGATAAAAAATTTCATTGCTGCTCCTTCAAGAAAAGATTTTCCAAATCTTAAAGATTTGGAAAATCTTACCATGTTAATTTACAAATTCAGTTGTAATATCTTTATCCTGTTTGACCGAGATGAACTGGAATTCATCGATCGGCAGCGATTTGTCCTCTTCAACATTCAACCACGTTCTGAATCTGAAGATCAACCGATTCTTCCGATTGAACAATTTTCCGTTCATCAAAAATTCCTTCATGCTCGGCGAGATGCGTAAGCGAAGATGCCATTCATTCGATTCAGTACGGAAGCGACGCAGCCATCGTTCGATGTTGCTCAGGATCGTCGTCTTCGACTGGATCATCCCACTGCCGCCGCACGTCGGGCACGGTTCGGAGAAACTGTGAATGATACTTTGACGCTGACGCTGCCGGGTGATCTGCATAAGGCAGAACTCCGTCAGCGGAAGGATCGTGTGTTTCGCCCGGTCGCGTTTGAATTCTTTCTTCATTTCATCGTACACTTTTTTCTTGTTCCTGTCATCAAGCATATCGATGAAATCGATCACGATGATTCCGCCGAGGTCGCGCAATCGTATCTGGCGGCAAATTTCGCGGGCTGCTTCAAGATTCGTGCGGAGTGAATTTTCTTCCTGCTCACGGCTTGCCGCATAGCGTCCGCTGTTCACGTCGATCACGGTCATCGCTTCGGTCGGTTCAATGATAACATACCCGCCATGTTTTAGCCACACTTTGCGTGTCAGGAGAGTTGCGATCTCCTTTTCAACTCCAAACGCATCAAAGATCGGCTCGCGCTTGCTGTAATACTCGATGCGGTCTGCCATTTCCGGCGAATAGATCTTGATGTACGATTTTATCTCGCGGAAAAGCCGCTTGTCGTCCACAACAACATGCTCTACTTGTTCTGTAAAGAGATCGCGTATGACGCTCGATGTCGTCGCCATATCTTTGTAAATGAGCGCAGGGGGTTTTTCTTCTTTTGCGGTCGCCTCGATATCGCGCCATGTCTTCAGGAGCGATTCAAGATCCTGCAGGAATAATTTCTCATCCTGATTTTCGGCGTTTGTCCGAACAATTACTCCGAATCCCTGTGGAAGGATGGTGCGCACCAGCCGGCGCAGACGGCGCCGTTCACGAAAGCTGATGATCTTTTTGGAAATGCCGATCTTTCCGTCGAACGGAAGGAGGACAAGAAATCTGCCGGGGAGCGATACCTGGGAAGTGACGCGAACCCCCTTTTTTCCCACCGGTTCTTTTGTAACCTGGACAATGATCTCTTGCCCTTTGGTGAGCGTGACATCCCTTCTCCGATCATCGCGCTGACGTTTTTCAACTTTTGGTTTTGCTACGGCTGCACCGTGTTGACCCGGTTCACCATTTTCCTCTTCGTCATCATCATCCTCATCAAGCATGGTATTGAACTCATCCTGATAACTGCTGATATCCGAAAAATGGAGAAATCCGTCTTGTTGCATACCGATATCGATGAATGCTGCCTGTATCCCTGCCATCACTTTGGCTACTCTGCCAAGATAGATATCCCCCACCATACGTTCCTTTTCCGGGGATTCCACGAACAACTCTGCAAGTTTCGCTTCTTCGGTGATCGCTATTCGGATCTCATTACCGACAGAGTTGATTAGTATTTCTTTCTTCATTAAAACCTTTCTGTAATAGTAAAATTATATCCTGAAAAATTTTGTCAAACTGAACTCGTCCCAGTGGTGACCTGAGATAAGTTCAGTTTGACGCTCTACGAGCCGTAGGCAGGATATCCGCATAAATCCACCGTTTGTGGATCACACTTTATTTTCCAACTTCACGATTGCATTGAAATTTCAATACAATGCTCCGTTTTCTTCACAATTTGCTTGAAATTTACGAAAAGATTGGGTGGCGTGCAAGGTATGATTTCGGAGATTTCATGTGGAAAACAAATAAAAATGCCAAGCTTACTGTATCACACTTGTGTTTAGAGGCTGTTGCTTCCTTCCGGACCTGGCAGGGTTGTCCAACACAAAGTTGCACAGGGCTTGGCATTTTTTGTGGAGCTGATCGGGATCTCCGCCAGAGGCGGATGCGCCTTCGGCGCAGAACCGAACATCCCAACAGTGGAGCTGAGGAGAATCGAACTCCCGACCTATTCGTTGCGAACGAATCGCTCTCCCAAACTGAGCTACAGCCCCAAAAGAAAAAATCCCAAATAACAAAAAAAACAAATCTCAAAAAACTGTACCCCAAATTGAGCGGCGTTGTTTTTTACGCCGCAAAATCCCGCCGCTTTTTGGCGGGATAGAGATACAGCACCAAGCGGAAAAATTCCAAATATCAAATCACAAACAGCAAATACATCTATTACTCTAAAAAAAGGTACGAAAAAAATGACCCTCTTTCAATTCCCATTTTTATTGGCAAGGTACCATTCAATTGTTTTCTTTATCCCATCGCGCAACGATACTTTCGCTTTCCAGCCCAAAGAGTGGAGTTTCGAGACATCGAGAAGTTTCCGCGGAGTGCCGTCCGGTTTGGTCGAATCAAATTCGAGTTTGCCGCCATACACAACAGTCGATTTGATGATTTCAGCTAATTCAAGAATCGTTACTTCTTCACCCGTACCTATATTCACAAATTCACTGCCATCGTACGTATTCATCAAAAAGATACAGGCATCAGCCATATCGTCAACATACAAGAACTCACGGCGCGGCGTTCCGGTTCCCCACAACACGACCGATGGAGCATTATTCTTTTTTGCTTCAACAAATTTACGGATGAGTGCAGGCAGAACGTGCGAGTTCTGCAGGTCAAAATTATCATTCGGTCCGTACAAATTTGTCGGCATTACCGAGATGTAATTGGTGCCATATTGCCGATTGTACGATTTTGCCATTTCGATGCCGGCGATCTTTGCGATGGCGTACGGTTCATTGGTCGGTTCAAGTTTTCCGGTCAGCAGATATTCTTCTTTCATCGGCTGCGGGGCAAGTTTCGGATAGATGCATGAACTGCCGAGGAAGCAAAGTTTTTTTACATTGTGAATGTGCGACTGGTGAATGACATTATTCTGAATTTCGAGATTGGAAAAAATGAACTCTGCGGGATACGTATTGTTGGCATAGATGCCGCCAACCTTTGCCGCTGCAAGAAACACAAAGTCGGGTTTTTCCTGATCGAAAAATTGTTTTACTTGGCGCTGATCGGTCAAATCAAGTTCTTTGTGAGTTCGGTAGACAAGGTTTGAATATCCCCGCTGTTGAAGCAACCGAACTATTGCCGAGCCAACCAACCCGCGATGACCTGCGACATATATCTTCGAACTCTTCTCCAACTCAATATCCTCGTTTCTTCACAAGTTCATAATCCGCTTTTGCCATCAACCGCGCAAGGTCGGCAAATTTTGTTTTTGCTTCCCATCCCAATTTTTGTTTTGCTTTCGCCGGGTTACCGATCAAAAGTTCAACTTCTGTGGGGCGATAATATTTTGGATCGACTTCAACCACAACTTTTCCCTCAAGCAATCCCTTCTCATTTTCACCCTGTCCTTCCCATTTCAGATTCATTCCGAGTTCGTTGAATGCGGCATCGACAAATTCACGCACTTCACGGGTTTCACCTGTGGCAAGAACAAAATCTTCTGCAACGTCGCACTGCAGCATGCGCCACATTCCTTCAACGTACTCCGGCGCGTATCCCCAGTCCCGTTTTGCATTGAGATTACCGAGCGATAATTTTTGCTGAAGACCGAGTTTAATCTTTGAAGCCGCCATTGTAATCTTGCGTGTCACAAATGTCTCGCCGCGGCGGGGAGATTCGTGATTGAAGAGAATTCCGTTGCAGGCGAAGATGTTATATGCTTCGCGATAATTTACAATGATCCAATAGCCGTATAATTTTGCAACACCGTACGGGCTGCGGGGATAGAACGGGGTTTTCTCATCCTGAGGAATCGCTTGGACTTTTCCATACAGTTCACTAGTGGATGCTTGATAGAATCTTGTCTTAATGCCGGTTTCGCGAATGGCATCGAGAAAACGGAGCGTTCCCACAGCGTCTACTTCGGCAGTGTATTCCGGCACCTCGAACGAAACCTTCACATGGCTCTGCGCAGCGAGGTTATAGATTTCGGCAGGTTCAATCTTTTCAAGGAGGCGATTGATGTTGCTCGTGTCGGTAATATCGCCGTAATGAAGAAAAAATTTTGAGCCGGAAAATTTCGGGTCATTATAGATATGGTCGATACGACCGGTGTTGAATGAACTGCTGCGACGAATCACGCCATGTACTTCGTATCCTTTTTCAAGGAGCAGTTCTGCGAGATATGATCCGTCCTGACCGGTAATTCCGGTGATCAATGCTTTCTTTTGCATCAGTTATTTTCCTTTTCAGTCCAGTATGCAAGTAAATCTGTCAAAGTTTGTTTGAAGGGCATTTGCGGTTTCCATCCTACCGAATGCGTGATGGCGCTGTGGCTGCCGGCAAGCAGTTGAATATCGTACCCGCGCAGGCGTTTTGATTCTACTTTCAATTCAAATTTTGTTTCTGTGATCTCTTGGTATAATGAGATGATCTCTTCAATGGAAAAAATATTTCCTGAACAGAGATTGAAAATATAATTGGTCTTGTTATCGATTTGGGAGAGCATCCAATATCCACGGGCAATGTCGCGAACATCGGTAAAATCTCTGCGCGCTTTGATGTTGCCGACATTCAGCACTTTGGGGGATTTATTTTTTTGAAAGCCGACGATTTGTCTTGCCAAGGATGAGCAAACAAAATTGGGTCGCTGTCTCGGTCCTGTATGATTGAACGGGCGGGCGATGACGATATTCAATCCTTCGAATTTTTTATACGTTTGTGCAATATAGTCGACGCTTGTTTTACTCGCAGCATACGGATTCACCGGCTGGGGAATCGACTGCTCGGTGTGGAGTGCCGGAAGTCCGAATGTTTCCCCGTACACCTCACCTGACGTGACGACGACGATGCGTGGGTTGATCTCACACGCTTTCACCGCTTCAAAGATATTGATCGTGCCGATGACATTTGTTTTAAATGTCTCGGCAGCATATTCGAACGAGCTGGGAACGAAAGCCTGACCCGCGACATGAAAAATAATGTCGGGTTTCGTCTCTTTAATTACTTTGAAGACTTGCTGGAATTCTCCTATATCACAATAGCTCAGGGAGATCTTTCTCCGCCTATGCCGGTGATGAGAACTTTCATGAGGATATTCTATTGAGTTATACTATTAGACGAAGCAAGATACGAATTTTCCGTACGAACAAAAAAGAAAATCGTCGCGGTACATTGGCATCTTTGGCGAACGACAAAAAAAAATCCCGTCATGTTTTGTCATAACGGGATTTCGAAAATAAATCAGGCGTCGACCTACTCTCCCATACAGTTACCCATATAGTACCATCGGCTCTGCGGGGCTTAACTTCTCTGTTCGGAATGGGAAGAGGTGTAACACCCGCGATAAAGACACCTGAATTTCAAATTCAAAAATTGGGAAGAGAGCATTTGCATAGTCTTATAAGTTTATTGATGCACAGTTATGTGCATTTAATAAAAAATTGGCAAGTCGCACGGATTATTAGTACTGCTCGACTCATACATTACTGTATTTACATCTGCAGCCTATCAACCAAGTCATCTTCTTGGATCCTTTAGGGGTTACCCCAGGGAAATCTAATCTTGGAGCGGGTTTCGCACTTAGATGCTTTCAGTGCTTATCCCATCCGTACATGGCTACCGAGCAATGCCACTGGCGTGACAACTCGTACACCGTAGGTCCGTTCATTCCGGTCCTCTCGTACTAAGAACGAGACTCCTCAAATTTCCTGCGCCCGCATAGGATAGGGACCGAACTGTCTCACGACGTTCTGAACCCAGTTCACGTACCGCTTTAATTGGCGAACAGCCAAACCCTTGGGACCTTCTCCAGCCCCAGGATGCGATGA
>JACPGG010000105.1:19259-27134 GCA_016182545.1 Ignavibacteriales bacterium | reverse complement strand
TGGAAGGAAATAATTAATTCTTGACATCCGTTGCAGAATGTTTAAATTGAATACAGAAGAAGATTGTTTCACAACCGTGGGGAGAAGCTGCTGATATGAAAAAATCTGCGTCGAAAATCCTTTCCGTTATTCTTCTCCTGTCATATCTCATTGTCAGTACAGGCAGACCGATGCAGCTGCTGGGCATGTTGTGCGGTTTTGGTATGCCGGTACTGATCGAGTCCAAACCGTTGCCGTTCAGTGCGAACAACGGACGTTCATTCAAGCCCTCATTCAAGCATTTTCCGCCGCAGACTCCGCATCCGTATTCGCCGGTTGATTCTCCGGGAACAATAAAAATAACGCCGGTTCATCCGGTACGAATCATCAAGGTTTTTCATGACACCGATTATTTCCAATCATTGCTGCTGTACTCAGACGGGTTGAGGGGTCCGCCGGGAAATATCTTTTCCTGAATCCTGAGAAATATCTTTAACGTCGCAACTATGCGAGAGCCGCTGATTATTGTGAGGCGCCGTCATTTGTTGCGATGATGCATTTCTTTTTTATTAATCGAAAGGGACGATGATGAATTTTCAACGCATCCTTTGTCCTCTCGACGTTCATGATCCCGATATTGCCGCGGTACAGACTGCCGTTGATTTGTGTAATAGCCGCAGCGGTATACTCTATATTTTGTACGTCATTGAAGATATTGCCGGTTCCGGTATCGGCGAGCAGTTCTCTTTTTATCAAAAACCGTCACCAACGGAGTATAAAGCAATCCGGAAAACGATCGTCGGAATTCTATCGCATCATGTGCCTGAATCGATAAAAACGATACCGGTCATTCACAGGGGACACGTTGCGCATTGTATCGTCGATGAAGCGCGTCAAAAAGCTGTTGATCTTGTCGTGCTGTCGCGCAGAAAGCGCAGTGTTGCGGAAGAGTTGCTGTTTCATTCCGCTGCCGATGCCGTCATTCGTAATGCTCCGTGCCCGGTGTTTGTCATTCGCCGCAGTTCACATGAAAGTATTGTACAACAATCCGCAGCGCTCGAGTATCAATGGATGGAAGAATGAACTTGCTTCAAACCACAATAGTAGGGAATGAGATCAGCCGGTGGCTTTTTGCTTTGAGCATTGTGACACTCTGTTTTGTCGGATCATTGCTGATGCGGAAAATGTTTTCACACCGACTGGAGAAACATGCCGCTTCGACGATCACGACATTGGATGACCTTGTTGTCACATTGATCCGCCGTACGCACGCGTTCTTTTTTCTCGTCGTATCGTTTGCAGTCGGCTCATATTTTCTGTCGTTGCCGGATGCAACGACGGGAGTTATCAGGAATATGCTGTTTCTTGCATTCCTTGCACAAGTGGTGGTCTGGGGAAATGTGATATTGAAATATTTCATTGACCACACGCTGGAACGATACCGGCAGGAAAATGCGGCGGAAACGACTACTGTGGTCGCATTCGGCTTCATCGGCAAAATGGTCTTTTATTCGATCATGCTTTTGATCGCGCTCGATAATTTCGGCGTCAATATCAACACGCTCATTGCAGGGTTGGGAATCGGCGGCATTGCGATTGCCCTTGCAGTGCAGAGAATTTTGGGAGATCTGCTCGCCTCGCTTTCCATCGTACTCGATAAGCCGTACGTGCTCGGCGATTTCATAGTTGTGGGTGAATACCTCGGAACGGTAGAACATATCGGATTGAAGACAACGCGCATCAGGAGTCTTTCGGGAGAGCAGATCATTTTTTCCAATAACGATCTGCTGCAAAGCCGCGTCAGGAATTTCAAACGGATGTACGAACGGCGTGTCGTTTTCACATTCAGTGTTGTGTACGAAACGCCGGTCGAGAAATTGCAAAAGATCAGTTCCATAGTCCGTGCGATCATCGAATCAAAGAGCAAAACGCGGTTCGACCGTGTGCACTTCCATAAGTACGGCGAATCGGGCTTGGCGTACGAAGCGGTCTATTACGTGCTCGATCCCGATTACAACATCTATATGGACATTCACGAAGCAATTAATCTCGATCTGTTCAGAAGATTTTCGGAAGATGGAATTGTCTTCAGCTACCCGACGCGGACCGTCGTTCTGAAGAATATGGATTCCGGGGTAAAGAACGAACTTCGGAAAGCCGTTTCAGCATCGTAAGCGATACCGGAGAGGATCGAAGTAACCGAACAATTGATGACAGATCGCGAAACGCTTTATTCAAACTCCTAAGAAATAATACAATGTCCACATCGACTCGAAAAATAATTATCGTTGCAAACAGGCTGCCGGTCACCATTCAGGGGCAGGGAAGCGGGATTGAATTAGTACAGAGCGTGGGGGGATTATCGACGGGATTGAGTTCGCTTCCCAAAGAATACCAATCGGTGTGGGTCGGCTGGCCCGGACTTGTACGTAATGAAGACAAGAAAGAAATCGAAAAGCGCCTGGTGTCAGAATTCAACTATCATCCGATCTTTTTAAATGCACAGATGTACGACAAGTATTACGTCGGCTATTCCAACCGAACGATCTGGCCCATCTTCCATTCGTTCTTAACGTACGCAAAATTTGCGAGCAGCGAATGGGATGCGTACAAAAAAGTGAATCAACATTTCTGCGCAAAAGTCACTGAAGTGTACAACCCCGGCGATATTATTTGGATCCAGGATTACCATCTGCTTCTGCTTCCAAATTTTCTCCGCGAACGGATCCCGAAAGCGGTCATCGGATTCTTTCTGCATATTCCGTTTCCATCGTATGAAATGTTCCGGCTCATTCCGCAGCACCGAGATCTTCTTGAAAATATGCTCGGCGCCGATCTGATCGGATTCCATACGCACGATTACCAGCAGGCGTTTCTCGGAAGCGTTCGCCGTGTGTTGGGGCACGACAATATGTTGGGACAATTGACTGTGAATGATCGTTTCATTTACGCGGATGTCGTTCCGATGGGGATCGACTTTGAAAAATTTTCGGAATCGGTGTTGAAACCGGACATGTCGAAGTCGATCGCTAAAATGAAGGACCGCTTCAAAACACGTAAGATGATCCTTTCAGTGTCGCGTCTCGACTACACGAAAGGAATTCCCGAATCGCTCGAAGCGATAAAAATATTTTTCGAACGCTACCCGGAATGGCACGAAAAACTGATCTTCTTTCTGGTGATCGTCCCCTCGCGCGAAAAAGTGGAGCGGTATGCTTCGCTCAAAAGAGAGATCGATGAGCTTGTCGGGAACATCAACAGCAGTTTCGGAACATTGTATTGGGTCCCTGTCGGCTATGTGTACCGTTCGCTGACGACGGACGATCTGATCGTGCTGTATGCCAACGCGGACATCGCGCTCATCACCCCGCTTCGCGACGGGATGAACCTCATCGCGAAAGAGTACCTTGCGGTAAAAAATGGGGGAGCCGGCGTGCTCATCATCAGCGAACTTGCCGGCAGTGCAAAAGAACTGCAGGAAGCGATCGTCGTCAACCCGAACAGCAGCGACGATGTCATCTCTGCGCTGCACCGCGCATTGAACATGCCGGAAGAAGAACAGATCCACCGCAATCTAGTGATGCGCGACAGGCTGAAAACACACGACATCGCCGATTGGGTGAAACGGTTCATCGAGCGGCTGAAGGAAACGATCGATATTTCCCTGTCGCTTTCCGTGCGCATGCTCGATGCAAAGACGAAGAGCAAAATGGTGCACGATTTCAAAAATGCAAAGCACCGGCTCATCGTTACGGATTATGACGGCACGCTCGTGCCGTTTGAGAAACTACCGATGCATGCGAAGCCGTCTCACGAACTGCTCGATACGCTCAGATCGCTTTCTGCGATCCCCGAAACGCGCGTTGTCGTGCTCAGCGGACGGGACCGGGAGACGCTTCAGAAATGGCTCGGCACTGCGAACACAACATTGGTCAGCGAGCATGGCGGCTGGATGAAAGACCCGTCGGATGAAGAATGGAAACCGCTCGTAGCCGTAACAAACGATGCGTGGAAAAAAGATGTCCGCCCGATCATGGAAATGTTCGTGAACAGGATTCCCGAATCGTTCATTGAAGAAAAGACATTTTCGCTGGTGTGGCACTACAGGAATGCGGAGCAGGAATCCGCGAACGCCGCGGCGAGAGAACTGTTGGACACGATGACGAATTTTTCGACGAACCTGAATATTTATGTGACGCCGGGAGATAAGATCGTTGAAGTGAGAACATTGGGGGTGAACAAGGGAAATTTCTTTTCGACGCAGCTCGCAAAGAACGGCAACGACTTCATCGTTGCGCTGGGTGACGATTGGACGGACGAAGATCTCTTTGCCGCGCTCCCCGAACATGCGTATTCGATCAAAGTCGGATTGCGGATGTCCAAAGCGCGGTTTAACCTGAAATCGCACGTAGAAGTGCGGTCGCTGTTACAGCAATTGGTGAAAGGTTCTGAATGACGCCGTTCCGGTTCCACTCGAAATTAGACCTGACCGTTTTGTTGGGAACAAGAGCGAAGAATATCATCGAGCTGCTCGGCGAAATCCGCAGCGTTCCCGCCATGTCGATCTATTACCATACACACCGTTTTCTCCATCAACACCATTATCTTTCTCCTGAACCGCCGAACGATTTTGCTTACTGGGTAACGCATGTCATGAACGATACGGTATTGGGAGAACAATTGTGGAGTGTCGATGTCATTCAGTACCGCACGATTGAGCAATTGCGGAATAAGTTCATCGAGGTCGTAGAAGCGTACGTGCAATCAACTTCACGCCGGTACGACTGCATACCGGGACAGGAATTTCACTTTATGGCGTCGCAGACATTTGTCTTTCCTACCCCGCATACGGCAGAATCTCTTGCAGAGTTCAAAGAAGCCCTCCGGCATGTCAGCATCAATTCGTTGTACTATCATATGTTCGATTCCAAACTGCGGTTGGCAAGGGACGAAAACGATTTTTCCCGCTGGTGCAGCGATCTCGGTTACACCGAATTAAGCGATCATCTGCGGAAACTGGATCCGTACGCGCATTCGCTCGACGGGCTGCGGAAGCGCATTATCTTTCTGGTGAATAAATATGGCGGCAATTGAAGATTACGCGCCGGTTGTCGGCGAAAGCATCGTTGAAGAACTGTTCTTGCTGGCAAAGCAACTTGGCGGCGTGTCGGTGCAGAACATCAACTCAACCGCTGTCGGGGGCGGAGTCGCGGAAATATTGATGCGGATGATTCCGCTGCTGCAGCAACTCGGCGTCAATGTCCGGTGGGATGTGATACGCGGCGATGACAAATTTTTCGTCATCACCAAAAAATTTCACAACGGCTTGCATGGCGTCGATGTCGATGTGTCGCAGGAAGAGTACGATTATTTTCTGGAGGTGAACAGGCAGAACGCCGAGATGCTTTCGTTCGACGATATCGTGTTCGTACACGATCCGCAGCCGATCGGATTGGTGGAGAAGCGTACGGACGACAAGCGGAAATGGCTCTGGAGGTGTCACATCGATTTTTCCAATCCGCATCCGCAGATATGGAAATTCCTGGAGCGGTATATCAACAGGTACGATACAGCGGTATTTTCCGCCCCTCAATTTGCACGCCGGTTATCCATTAAACAGGTGCTCATTTCGCCTTCCATCGATCCGCTCAGCGACAAGAATAAGGATCTTCCGGAAAGTACGGTTGATGAAGTGTTCCAGCGATTCGGGATCGACCGCTCGCGTCCTGTCGTTACGCAAATCTCGCGGTTCGATTATTTAAAAGACCCTGTCGGCGTCATTAAAGCGTACAAACTGGCGAAGAAGAGCGTCGATTGCCAGTTGGTGCTTGCCGGAGGTGGTGCAACGGACGATCCGGAAGGGGCGCAGGTGATGGAAGATGTTAAGAAGGAGGCGGGAAAAGATAAAGATATTTTTATTCTCTTTCTTCCTCCCGCGAGCGATCTCGATATCAATGCGTTGCAGCGCGGTTCAACGGTAGTTCTTCAAAAATCACTCAAAGAAGGATTCGGGTTGACGGTTGCGGAAGCACTGTGGAAAGGGAAACCAGTGATTGCAGGAGCGGTAGGAGGAATCCCGCTGCAGATCGCACACAAGTATTCGGGAATTCTCACGACGTCGGTTGAAGGGACGGCGCAATGGATAAAGCAATTATTGAATGAACCTGAATATGCAAAGAAACTCGGCGTCAACGGTCAGCAGCATATCAAAGAGAATTTCATCATTACCCGGCACATCAAGGATTATCTGCTGCTCTTCCTTTCGTTGTTCCATAAAGAAGATACAGTCTATTTTTGATCACATACGTGTCGTTACACTGAAGTGAGGTAAAGGAGGAATGTGGTCACGCTGAGCAAGTCCCGATATTATTTATCGGGACGCGTCGAAGCATATTCTTCTCAAGACGCTGCTTTCCAAAACTTCCCGGCAATTGCCATTTGTCTTAGCAGCGGCGCAACGCGGTACCGCTCTTCACCATGATTCTTGTATAATGCATCCAGCACCGCGACAATATTGTTGAACCCGATCCTTTCTCCCCATTCAATCGGTCCATTCGGATAGTTCGTCCCTAGTTTCATCGCGGTGTCAATGTCTTTTGGGTTGGCGACATCGTTCTGAACCGTGAACAACGCTTCGTTGATGATCTGGCAGAGGATCCGCGGCATTACCATGCCGATGCCGTCCTCGACGATGGCACTCTCTTTTTTCATCGAACCAAAGAACGCAATCACTGCATTTGCAACTGTCTCTGATGTGTGGAGGGAAGGGGAGATCTCAACCAGTTTATTTTCTATCAACGTCGGAAATGCTGCAATACCGATCAGGCGTTGTTTCTGAGTCACATACTGTGCCTGGGAAAGAACGGTCGATGTGACTGCATTGGTAACGATCGGAACTGACGGATCAAGCGCGTCATCCAACGCTCTCAGGTTGTTGCTCTTCACTTCGCCTGATTCGATCGACAGCTCGAACGCGATCGAGATTTTTTTTGCGCTGCTTTTTAAGGAAGAAAGATTCTTGAGTTCTGCGACTGCAATACCATTTGATTGAAATATGGCAGAATATTCTCTCACCAACTGTTCATCGCCGAGCAGACAGACTTGTTGTTTGACATCACCCGTTTTGAGTTTCGGGGTTTTGGATTTGAGACTCGTGGCTGCTCTCTTTCTACTTGCCGACTTTTTCTTTTTGATTTGCTTTTTCATTGCTCTTCGTAATTATAGAATCCTTTTTTCGTCTTTTTGCCGAGCAGTCCTGCCTCCACCATCTGCTTCTGTAACGGACTCGGCTGAAAGCGCGGATCGTGGTACATCTGTTCGTAGACCGATTCTGTGACGGAGAAATTTACGTCATTCCCGATCAGATCCATCAGCTCGAACGGACCCATCTTGAATCCGCCGCTCAATTTTACAATGCGGTCGATCTCTTTAATTGAGGCAACACCTTCGCTCAATAATCTGAACGCCTCGCCGTAGAACGGACGCGCCACACGATTGACGATGAATCCCGGCGTATCCTTTGTCTGCACTGTTCTTTTGCCGAGTGTGTGCGCGACTTCCGTCGCACGTTTCAACGTTTCATCATTTGTCAAAACACCTTTCACGATCTCCACCAATTTCATCAAGTGGACAGGATTAAAAAAGTGCATCCCGACGACACGTTCCGGTTTTTTTGTCGCTGCTGCGATCGATGTAACCGAGAGAGACGAGGTATTCGTTGCGAGGATGGTCGTATGGTGCGCGATCTGATCTAACTTTTTGAAGAGATCCTTCTTCACCCGCAGATCTTCCAACACTGCTTCGATGATGATGTCGCAGGTGTCGAGATCATTGATGTTCGTCCGCTTTTTGATCCGGTTCATCGCCTGTTTCATATCCTCTTCGCTGATCTTGCTC
>JACPGG010000105.1:0-19183 GCA_016182545.1 Ignavibacteriales bacterium | reverse complement strand
CTTCATTTCAAAATTGATCCGTTCCACGCCGCGGCGGATCACCTCTTCGTTGATGTCGTACAGTGCGACGGTGCATTTATTGAGTGCGGCGATGTGCGCGATCCCCGCTCCCATCGTTCCTGCGCCGACAATTCCGATTGATAATGCCATGAAATGCTATCCTTTTTGTCGTCATGCTGACGCATGTCAGCATCTTTCCTGATGATAGATGCCGAAACGAGCCCGCCCTGAAATGTTTTTATTAAGGGTTCGGCATGACGTTAAATATAAATTGTGGAATGAAATTACGGAATGATTGGGGGAAATAAAAGAAGAAAGAGGGAAAGTTTGCTGCCCGCTTATGTAGGTCATCTCAGTGTATAGACTGAGAAAGAGTCATCGCGAGACTCCGCAGTTTGTCATGTTGAGTCCCGATGATTCAAATCGGGACGAAACATCCAGAAACTGGATTTGCCGCTTTGCGGCATCCCGTACAGCGGGACTTCGCCCCGCCAAAAGAAGGCGGGACTCAGAATGACAACTTAATCCGCTTTGGCAAAAAACCGGAGCGGATTTTTTATTGTAAGGAAGTGTCATCGCGAGACTCCACGATTTGTCATGTTGAGCGAAGGGAAACATAGACATTTTTGGATTCCCTGCCTGACGGTAGATGGGTGCGGCGATGGGGAACAAAGCAAAACACTTTATTGCAGTGTGAAAAGAAAAAGATTACATTTGGGCGGTGAATAAAATCGCGGGGAGATACTAAAACATACAAGCCAAACAAACCGTCATGAGTCAACTAATACCCATTGAAACAATAGCCGGAAAAATTCTTTTTATTCGCGGCGAAAAAGTAATGCTCGACCGCCATCTTGCCGAGTTATACGGTGTTCCTACAATGCGGCTCAATGAAGCGGTGAAAAGAAATAAGCGGAGATTTCCTTCCGACTTTATGTTTCAACTGACAGTTGAAGAAAATAAAATTTTGATATCGCAAATTGCGATATCAAAGGGGCGCGGCGGATATCGTAAGCTGCCGTTTGTTTTTACCGAGCAGGGTGTTGCAATGCTGTCAAGTGTGCTTCACAGCGAGCGCGCAATAGACGTTAATGTCGCCATTATGCGCGCCTTTGTAAAAATCCGGGAGATTCTTTCCACGCATAAGGGGCTTGCCCAAAAGTTGCTGGAATTGGAGCGCAAATACGAATCGCACGACTACCAGATACGAGCGGTGTTCAACGCCATCCGGCAATTAATGGCTCCGGAGAAAAAGAAGAAATATAAGGCGGGGTTTTAAAGGAGCGATTTGCATGAGGGTTGCCGTTTACTCCGCTTTGGTAAACCGGAGCGGATTTTTTATTGTAAGAATGTGTCATCGCGAGGCTCCGCCGCAGGCTGAGGCGTGGCGATCTGCTTTTGGCGATGGAGTGCAAAGCAAAAACACTTTATTGCAGTCTCAAAGGAAAAAGATTACATTTGTGCGTGATGAAAAGCTCTATGAAGAGGTACGAAAATAAATAGTGAATTTAAATTTTTACATTATGTCTGACTCGATAAGAATATCGCATGTAACATTCAAAAACTATAAAGCCTTCAGATCTTTTTCTATAAGTTTTCAACAAATGAACATTCTAGTTGGTCCAAATAACTGTGGTAAATCTACAATTATTGGAGCATTTAGAATTTTGGAAGTTGCTTTTCGGAAGGCAAGATCAAAATCTAGTACACTTATTGAAACGCCAGTCGGACAGTATTGGGGGCATGAATTGTCTTCAGAATTGATTCCTGTTTCACTGGAAAACATTCATACCAATTATTCTGACGAAGATACAAATGTCACCTTTTTTTTAACGAATAAGAACAAAATGACATTATACTTTCCAAAAAACGGTGGGTGTATGTTCGTTGCAAATTCTGATAAGTTTGGTACGATTAGAACACCAGTTAGATTCAAATCAGAATTTCCCTTAGAGAATGTCATTGTTCCTATTATGGGGCCTGTAGAACATGAAGAAGAAGAAGTGACATTAGAAACTGTAAAAAATGGAGTCTCTACACATAGAGCATCAAGGCATTTCAGAAACTATTGGAGTTATTTTCCAGATGATTTTGATAATTTTGCTCAATTGATTAAAGAAACATGGAAGGGTATTGAAATTGAAAGACCAGCCAAGCTAGATCCAAAGGACTCAAAATTGGTCATGTTCTGCAAGGAAAATAGAATAGCAAGGGAATTATTTTGGGCAGGATTTGGATTCCAAATATGGTGTCAATTATTGACTCATATATCTCGAGCAAAAAATAAAAGTATGATTGTGATAGATGAACCGGAGATTTATTTGCATCCAGAAGTTCAAAGACAGCTTATAAATATTTTAAGAGATTTAGGAATTGATGTATTAATTGCAACGCATTCTACAGAGATTTTAAGTGAATCTGATGCTAGTGAAATATTGTTGGTCGACAAGGACTCTTCGTCTGCCAAAAGACTTAAGGATGTTGAAGAAGTACAATCTGTTTTAGAACAAATTGGATCACTTCAAAACATTACATTGACGCAATTGGCTAGGAATAAAAAAATTTTATTTCATGAAGGACACAATGATTTTAAATTCATTAGACGATTTGCAAAGAAACTTAGTTATGGTGATTTGTCATTAGGCACTGGATTTACAGCAATTGAATCAAAGGGTTTCTCGTCATGGGAAAGGATTAAACATTTTGCATGGGGATTTAAGACCACTTTAAGTAAAAGTGTAAATATTATAACAATTTTTGATCGGGATTATTGGTGTGATGAAGAAGTAGATTACATACTTCAGGATTTAAGCAACATTGTATCTATTGCACATATCCATAAAAGGAAAGAAATAGAAAACTATTTACTTGTTCCATCTGTGTTGCAAAGAGCATTGACTAAGACAATTCGTGAAAAAAAAGTTCGGATCGGAATTAAATCTATTACACCAATTGATGTAAATGGTTTATTAGAAACAATTACAAACCCATTAAGGGGCAAAATACTGGCTCAGTATATTGCAAAAAGATTGGCGTATCTAAAAAATACCGGAACCGACAATTCAACTATTACAACTGAGACAATTAGGAGGTTCGATGAAAGGTGGGGCGAAATGCGAACAAGAATTGAAATAGTACCCGGGAAAGTAGTATTGAGTGCATTAAGAACAAACATTCAAGAATTATATGGTGTAAGCCTTACCGATTATAAAATAATTGATGAGTTTAGTTTAGATGAAATACCAAATGATTTGCTGACTCTTATCTCTAATTTAGAATCTTTTAGATTGTGATAAGAAAATATTAAATCTGGATTGATTTTTATCTATAAACGATATGTATAATTGTAAAAACTAAATCATTCTTACACTATGGCAAAACTATTAGTAAAAACTGATTGGTTTTATGAACTTAAAGCAATTGAATACTATACTGAAACTGAGTATGAAAATACAATACTAACACATTGTAAATCTTTATTTCCTGATTTTATAACAATATCTTTCAAAAAAGAAATCAATAATAAATCTGGTGAAATCCGGAAAGCAGATTTAGCGTTGATCCGGACTGATTTTAAAGAATGGTGGGTGATTGAAGTTGAAAGGTCTGATCACTCTCTTGAACATGTAAAAAAACAGGTTAAAGTATTTGTTGACGGAGATTATAATAGATTTGATTATTCTGAATACATTATTGGACAAATAAAACGTCAGCATGGCCAGAACGTATCGTTAAAAAAAATTAAAAAATTAATTGAAACAAATTTACCATCTGTGCTTGTGGTGGTTGATGACGAAAAGCCTGATTGGGAGGATGATCTTAAAAAACTCAATGTCAGTTTGTGTACATTTGAGATTTATAAAGATACAAATAGCAATTATTCATATCGAATAACTGGGAAGTATCCGTTCTTCGTTAAAAAAGAAAGCCCGTGTCTTTATTCAGAACAGATAAATACTCTTGAAGTAGTTGAAAATAGTTCCGTTAAGGAAAACCATGGGAACACTGTTGAAATCAGTTATAACGGAATGTTGACAAAATGGCTAGTAATAAAGGAAAAGAAAAAACTTTTTCTTAGATATTCAGGTGCAGTAATGCCTTTGAATACAAATAAAGCACACGTTCTTAAAAGAGATTCAAGGGATAGACTTTTTCTTGAAAGGAGTTAATTAGCATGGAAGTGACTATTGGTCCTGAAATATTTCTTTCATATAAAAGGCTTTCATATAAGATATGGTATGCCCTTGCTGAATTTGTTGACAATTCAACTCAGGCTTATCTTGATAATAAGAAAGTACTTGATGAAATCTACAAGAAAGAAGGTACGAAACTAAATGTTTCTATAGAATACGGGGGAAAGAACAAAAGAGAATTTATTAGGATTAGTGATAATTCTATAGGCATGTCAAAGCAGGAGTTAAATCATGCTGTGATAGTTGGTAAGCCCCCGAAAAACAACAAAGGAAGATCAAAATATGGACTTGGATTAAAAACAGGTGCAAGCTGGTTAGGGGATTATTGGACAGTTAAAACAAAGAAACTCAATGACCCATATGAGTACAGCATTACATTTGATGTACCAAGAATAGCTTCAAATGATCTTGATTTAAGAGAGAAAAGAAAAAAAATAGGTTTGGAAAAACATTACACAATTATTGAAATTAAAATTCTACACCGAAAATCGATAAATAAAAATGAGAATAAAATAAAAGAATATTTGAGTTCAATTTATAGATTTGATATAAAGAATGGAGACTTAAAATTAGAATGGAATAAAGAGGAGCTCAAGTGGGATGAAAATTCTATTATTGAACGATTGCAGAAAAATAAAACCGGTGAGCCCTTAAAAAGGGAATTTAGTTTTGAATTGGGCGGGAAAAAGGTGCACGGATGGGCTGGAGTATTTGCAACAGGAAGTAGAAAGGATGCTGGATTTTCGATAATTCAATCAAACAGAGTAATTAAAGGATGGCCAAATTTAGCTTATAAGCCAGAATTAATTTATGGAGAACAAGAAGGTGGGAGAAATGATTTAATAAATCAACGATTGTTTGGTGAAATACATCTTGATGGATTTCTAGTAAGTCATACAAAAGACGAAATATTATTTGAACTAGGCGAAGAAGAAAAACTAGAGCACAAACTCAAAGAAAAGATTGGTGATTTAATAAAAGCGGCAAGAGAGTATAGAGTTAAAGATCATATGTCTGTTGAGTCAACGGGAGAAAGGAATGCTGCGTTAAACCGTTTTGAATTAGAGATAAAATCTCCTTCCATTAGAGATGAAGTTGAGAAAAAAGAAATTCCGAATGTCAAAGTATGGTCAGAAGGAAATAATTTAATACTTAAATCTAAAACATCGAATGCTAACCCCGAGATGAAAGTGTCGATAGGCGATCTTAATATTTCTTTATTTTTAGAACAGAATATGTCTCCTAATGACCCATATGTAATATTTGAATCTACTGCAAAGAAAGAATCAATCGTAATACTCATTAATTTATCTCACCCCCATTGGAAAGAATTGACAAACGAAGAAAGCATATTAAATTTTCTTCGTCATTCTGTTTATGATGGTGTAGCAGAATGGAAAGCAAATTTTGTTTATAAGAATTTAAAACCCGATACAATAAAAATTATAAAGGATAGCTTACTACGAACCACCTTTGAGTTGGGTGATTAATTTGATAAAAACACATCCCCGAAATCTATTTTGCTTTCGGGGATTCCTTTTTAATTTCTCCGTGCCCGTCTATTTTATTTCAACCCCTCCAACTCATTCCACCGCGCATACAACCGTTCAACTTTCTCTTTTCCTGCGTTCAATTCTTTCATGAAGTGATCTAACTTCTCTCCGTGCTTCTGGTAAAAATCATCGGCGGCAAGTAGCGCTTCAATGCGGTGCACTTCTTCTTCCGCTTTCAGGATATCGGCTTCGATTGTCTCGAGTTCTTTTGTCTCTTTCCATTTCAGTTTTTTCGGTTCCTGTTTTGCGGGTGCGTCAAGTTTTTTTTGCTTTTCGGTTTCAACTTCAGTGGCAAGGCGCGCTTTTCTTTTTTCTATATAATAGTCGTAATTCCCTTCGCTGAAATGGACCTTGCCATCCCCTTCGAATGCGAGGATGCCGTTGCAGACGCGGTTCAGAAAGTAGCGGTCGTGGCTCACGGCGATAACGCATCCGTCGAAATCGACGAGCGCTTCCTCCAGCACTCGGAGAGTCGGCAGGTCGAGATCGTTCGTCGGTTCGTCGAGGATCAGGAAGTTGCCGCCGTTCTTCAATATCTTTGCGAGCAAGAGTCGGCTCCGTTCACCGCCGGAAAGTTTTTCCACTTTGGTATTGATGCGGTCGTCGGCAAAGAGGAAGCGGCGGAGATAATTCCAGACGGTGGTCTTATGATCGCCGAACATGATCCAGTCGTTCCCGTCGCCGATCTCTTTCACGACGGTGTTCTCGTCATTCAGCGCGATGCGCGACTGGTCGATGTAATTGATCTCCGTCCTGTCGCCGAGTTCAATGGTCCCTTCGGTCGGCTGCAATTGGTTGAGAATTAATTTCAGCAGCGTCGTCTTGCCGAGTCCGTTCCGTCCGATGATCCCCAGTTTTCTTTTCTTATCGAAGAGCAGATCGACGCCGGAAAATAATTTCCTTCCGCCCAGTTCCATCCCGACATGTTTCAGGTTCAGAATTTTCGAGCCAAGCCCCGGCGGAGGAGGAATAAGAAGATCAACTTCCTTTTCCGCTTGGAATCCTTCCTTGTCGGCAACTTCAAAATATTGCTTTAATCTGCTTTTGGATTTTGTCGTCCGCGCTTTCGGTCCGCGGCGGACCCACTCCAGTTCGCGGCGGAGAAACATATTCCGCTTCTTCTCTTCGGTTGCCAGTTGCGCCTGCCGCTCCGCTTTGTCGATCAGGAAGTCGGTGTAATTTCCGGTGTGTGGATAGCAGAGCCCGCCGGAAAGTTCGACGATCCGGTTGGCAATGGAATCGAGGAAATACCGGTCGTGCGTTACGAACAGACATGCGCCGGAATAATTTTCCAAAAACTGTTCCATCCATTCGATCGATTGCGTATCGAGATGGTTCGTCGGTTCGTCCAGTATTAATAGATCCGGGCGGGAGATGATCGCACGGCACAATGCCACGCGGCGCTTTTCGCCTCCGGAGAGCGTCGCAATGTCGCGCTCCTTGTCGGGGACATTCAGCGAGTGCATCGCCGCTTCGATCCTGTTCTCAAGGTTCCATCCATCCAACAGATGAATATGTTCTTCGAGAATATGGTGACGCTCTGAATCGTACGGAAGCGATTCGTACTCACGGAGAATATCGATCACGTCGTGCGCGCCATCCATGATGTTCTCGAAGACACTCTTCGATTCGTCGAGTGTAAAATCCTGCGAGAGGTATCCGGTCACCAGTTCCCGCTTGCGCGAGATATCGCCGGAGTCGGGAGGAATCAGTCCCGCAATGATTTTAATGAGCGTTGATTTTCCCGAGCCGTTCGTGCCGATGAGCCCGATCCGGTCCGTTTGATGGATGCTGAGCGTGGCGTCTTTCAAGACGACCTGTTCGCCGAAGCGGATCGAAATATCTTTTGCAGCAACAAGAACGGGACTGATCTGTTTGGACATTGTTTCTTTCGTTATCAATAAAAAATCTCAACTACACGTCACGTCATTCCCGCATGTTTTTGGCGGGAATCTATTTTATGGATGCCCGATTACAACATTCGGGCATGACAATTCGCAAGAGAGTTCTTTCAACCAAAATACAAAATTATCCCGCACCATCAGAGTGGAAAAAACGTCTCACGCAAAACCGCAAAGAGAAATGAAGACGCAGTAACAAAGAGGGGAAAACAAGGAGGCACAGAGAACAAAGAATGCCAGTTGTCCGAAAGTTCAACTCTCAGGCAGTTCAACTGGTAGAGAACAGATCCCTCCGTTTTGGTAATCACTGGAGTGGATTTTTTGTTTAGAGATTAAGTGTGTCGCCAAATCTCGATATGAAATAATATCATTTTATCTGTTTTATTGCTTTCCGCGAAAGAAAATATTACGTTACAACTAATTATACATATCCCTAAGAGGTAATATTGTGGATCGTATACGAAACATGATATTTCTTTTTCTCTTTTGTTCCCTTCCGGCAACGTTACATTCGCAAGTAATTTCTGAAAGCAAATTAAAATATCGTACAGGTTACAAATTGTATGATACTGCTGAACATCATAATTACCAAAAGCAATCATCCGACACATTACACTATGGTTCTTTAGGGTCTCTTAAATCTGATTTTCAAGTAAACACCGATTGCGGTGAATATGGGTCAGATCAAGGTTATCCAGATGTAGCAATGGATAAGAACGGTAATTTTTTAATGATCTGGCTTGATGAACGGACTGGATTGAGGAGAGTAGATGCACAATTGTTCAATTCAGAAAAGCAAAAAAATTGGTGATGTGATACGAATATCTGAACACTATAATTCATGGAACAGTCAGCCGCACGTTATCTTCAATGAACATACAAAAGAATATGTTGTTACTTGGGCAGATGATGGAACAAACATTAAGATCCAGCGTGTTTCTGAATTCGGTCTGAAAATTGGGGCAAATACAACTATTAATGATCAGTATATATTAAATACAAATAATCCTTCTCTTGCTGTTGATCCGCATGGAAATATGATGGCAACGTGGACATCTGATGGATTATACTTCGGTATAAATCCAATCTTTTGTCGAGTTTTAGATAGAGAAGGAAAACCCAAAGGAAGCTCTTTTCACATAATGAATTATCCGACAGACGATGTCAGCAGTTACGGTTGGGAAAAAAGAATTGCCTCTGATTCTTTGGGAAGGTTTCTTATTGTGTGGAGCAGTTATGTTGATGGCTACGGTAAAATAGTTGTTCAGGCAGTTGATTCAAACGGAACATTAATTGGCACCAATACAATAATTTCAGATCCGGTTGATTCCTCGCTTCATTATTTCCCAACTGTCACAGGTTTGCGTGGCGGACAATTTTTAGTGGTATGGGAAAAACAAACGGCAAGTCTTAGTGGCCGAGTATATTCCATAGATAGCGGAATACTTTCTCCACAGTTGAATCTATCGAATAAACGAGATGGATGGTTTACAACTGGTATTAGTTCTAATCAAGTTGATAAATTTGTTGTAACATATTCCGGTTGGACATACGCAGAAAGAGCAAACGGAATTCTCATTCTTGGAGCCAACGGTGAGATTTTAGATTCTGCTCATACTCTCCCGGAGCCATATTTTTCATCGGTATGGTCACATCCAAATCCATCAATGGTGCAAAATAATTCTTTTGTCATCGCGTACAGTGGAAATAGAAAAGCAGAGAGTGATGCTGTTGCGCAAAAAATTCTATTGCCAAATACGCTGCAAGGTTCTGTGCTTAAAATGGGAAATGATGAATGCAGTTCAAACCAACAAAATCCTGCTACGGCAATCAATAAATTTGGAGAATCAATTGTTGTTTGGGAAGACAACAAAACTTCATATCCAAGTCTTGTTGCCCAAATTTATGATGCGCAACAACAGCCAATCGGTTCAAATTTTTTTGTTAGTGATGTTTCTACTTTCCCATGGGCAACAGATGCTTTTGTAATTGCGGATAAAGACGGAAACTTTGTTGTATCATTTTCCGGTGGGGAATATTCCTATCGAGATTTGGTCGCTCAGAAGGTATCACGAGCAGGAAATTTGATTGGGTCGAATAAAAATATCACCAAACAGCCATACTCTTACTCCAGATACAAAAGTACGGTGAGGCAAATGGAAGATGGAAATTATATTGTTATCTGGTTTGGCGCTAGTACAATGTATTCACAATGCTTTTTTCAAATACTAAATAGAGATCTGACTGTTTCCTCTGAAAAGAAACCGCTATTGGTAAGTTCAGAACACTCAATAAAATGGATGTTTGATGTAGCAATGAATGAGAATACTGATATTGCAGTGCTTTGGACAGATGCGAATACTCAATATGTCGATCATGCAGGATCAATGAAAGCAATAATATTCGACAAAGAAGGGAAATCTGTTTCTGATACTATTGTTGTTAATGTGTTACAGGATTCAAAATGGTATATGAGTGCAGCCTGTGCATTAGATGAGCAACGAAATCTTTTTGTTGCTTTCAGCGATATGAGTTACTTTACGTATGATCCAAAAATGACTTTCACACGCTTATATTCAAATGCTTCTGTGAAAAAAGAAATATCAGTTGATATTATCGGCGTAAGACCAATCTTTAATATTGCTGAATTTACAAACAGCAGATCGCTTGTTGCATGGCATGTTAGCGGCAATATTCGCGCGCTTTTTTTTGACGATGTTGTAAATATAATAGAACCAATCCAACTTTATACGTATGCTACTGTATATCCTGCTTGGTCAGATGTGTATCCGAATTTTTCTGCGACGATATCTGGCGACATGTTGTTTTTGGCATATGTGGATGTAGTTGATCAAGAACGGGGATATGATGTATTTGCGAATTATCAAAGCATTGCGGGCATTGATTTTAGTTTCGGCTTTATACAAGATAATAATTCACCGGAACAAATAACGTCTGCATTTCCCAATCCCAATAAGAGTATAGCAACCATTGCTTATACTCTCAAAATCCCAACGAATGTGGAAATTGCTGTGTATAATATTTTAGGACAAAAGATGGCGACGATTGTAAATAAGTACCATTCCACAGGAACATTTTATGCAACGTTTGATACCCGTACTATTCCATCAGGAGTGTATTTTTTCCATTACCAGGGTATTAAATCACATATACAAAAATTTATCGTAACGAAATAAGCATTTAACAAAACGATTAGTATTTGTATTGAAAATCCGCTCAGGCAAAAAAAACCAGAGCGGATTTTTATTGACAAAACCTTGGTTGATCTCACTCAATACAAAAACATCGGCTTGCCGATCACGTTGAACACCTTCGGGCGGTAATTTTCCGAATCATACAACTCCTGCACATCAACACGCTTTGTGCCGTCCATGATCGATTTGATCGGTATCGTGGTGTACTTGCCGTCGCGCAGCGCGACCATTCTGCCGGTATGCTTCTTCAGGACCATGTCGGTGGCAAGATTCGCGTAGCAAGTCGCTACCATTCTGTCCAACGCATCCGGTTCGCCGCTTCTCATAAGGTACGCAACTTGCTGGTTGATGATGTGCGAGCCAGTGATCTTCTGTATCGCTTCGCCGGTGATCTGTCCGATGCCGCCGAGTTTTTTATGACCGTACGCATCTGCCTGTCCGTACTCGATCACTTTTCCGCCGACCATCTGCGCTCCCTCAGAGATCGTCATGATCGCATAACCGCTCGGATTTGTTTTCTTGTCGTGCATTAGCAAGGCGGCAAGTTTTTCCGGATCGAAGTGGACTTCGGAAATGATCGCGCGGTCAACTCCCGCAAGATATGCGGAGATGAGAGACGTCTCGCCGGAGTTTCTTCCGAATAATTCTATGACAGCGATGCGCTCATGCGAACCTGCCGACGTGCGGAGGTTGGTGATGAATTCCACACTGCGAGTGACCGCAGTAGAAAATCCGATGCAGTAATCTGTGCCGTAGACGTCGTTGTCCATCGTCTTCGGGATTGCGACGACAGGGAATTTTTCTTCATTCAAACGGACGGCGAAACTCTGCGTGTCGTCGCCGCCGATGGTGATCATGACGTCGATCTTGAGATACTCCAGCACTCTGAGAATATGCGGAGTAAAATCACTGATCGGATCTCCCTCCTGCGGAGGACGTTTCGGGTCTTGCAGAAATTTCGGGATGTCCGACCATTTCACTTTCTGCGGATTGGTGCGCGACGTGTGGAGGAACGTTCCGCCTGAACGGTCGATCGTGCGTGTGTTCTGTTTGGTGAGTGGAAGCACCCAGTTTTTTTGATCTTCCACATCGTCGACATTGAAGTTCAGCAGTCCACCCCAGCCGCGGCGTATGCCGTACACTTCGGCGCCGGCATCGGTGGCGTGATAAACAACTTCTTTGATGCAGGGATTGAGTCCGGGAACGTCGCCGCCGCCGGTGAGAATTCCTATACGCATTGTATTTCCTTTCGTAGTAGCAGAGTGTTATGTCCGAAAAAGCAGAGTAAACCAAATGTGAATATTGCAAATTTTATACCATCACAGAATGCTGAATTTTCATCTCTATTGCAAAGAAAGATTTTCAATTCCGCAAAAGGGAGCTGTTGGTTTTTGCAATTTAGAAAGAGTAAAAAAACCACAGATTCACAGATTAGAAATAGAATACATGATTAGATTTTTTTTGATGCAATGAGTGTATCGTTCAACAGAGTCGGCACTTCGTTGACCACACTAAACGATCCGGAAAGCTTTGCTTTCACGACTTCCATTGATATAGTGCCCTCATGGTGCTCATTCTTGTAGATAATACGATGGATCTTCTCCATAGCATCAAACCCAATCCTATTGAAATCGCCGATGACCAGCGTTCCGTCCGGATGGATCACGCGGATCATTTCTTCAATGCAACGTTTAGGATGTGAGACTTCGTGAAGAGTGTTCAAACAGAATAGAAGAGGAATGGAACCGGTGCGGAAGGGGAGCGATTCCATGTCCAGTTGTGTGAACTGCACGCGATTCACTGTTGAAGTGGGAATTCTCCTCCTAGCACGTTCGTGATCGTTTAATGAAAGGTCACCAGTAATGACTGTTGGAAATAACGCGGATAACACGGCGCACATCCTTCCCGTTCCTGTTGCAAGTTCAAGTGCTACGGATGAAGCGGTGTTGACCTGAGTTGCGATGGAGAGATATTCTTTGGTAAGATCGAATCCCCATGAATGGAGCAGCCGGTCGCTTTCGGAAAGAGAGATGGTGGAGAGGAACGATGCAATGTCCATAATTTCGGAAGGAAAGATTTTCCAAATCTTTAAGATTTGGAAAATCTATAATTTATCTTCCATTAAACTTTGCGGGACGCTTTTCGATGAATGCCGCGAGTCCTTCTTTGTGATCGTCCGTTTGCGCTGCAACCTCCTGCATCATCGCTTCGTACGCTAGCAGGTCGTCGAATGTCATCGTGAGCGATTTGTTGAGTGTCCGTTTAATGATACCGATCGCTTTGGGCGCGCCTTGTGTGAGTTTTTCCGCGAGAGCGTACGTCTCTTTTTCCAATTCGGCGTGCGGCACGACCTTGTTCACCAGTCCGACCTTCTCCGCTTCGGTTGCGTCGATATCTTTTCCCGTTGCGGCATATTCAAACGCCTTTGCAGTACCAACAAGCCGCGGCAGGAACCAATGCGAACCGGAATCTGCGACCAAACCGATGCGGACGAATGCCTGGATCAATTTTGCTTTGTCGCTCAGGATGCGCAGGTCGCATGCCAACGCGAAACTGAATCCTGCACCAGCCGCCACGCCGTTGATCATGCCGATGACCGGTTTCTCGATCGAACGCATCTGCTTGATGATCGGGTTGTATCCCTCTTCCAGCATTTTTTTCATGGACGATTTGGCATCCTGATATTCTTTCAGGTCCTGTCCTGAGCAGAATGCTTTGTCACCCGCACCGCGCAGAATGATGCAGCGTACGCTCGGATCTTTTTCCGCTTGCTTGAACGCGTCGAGCAGTTCTTTTTTCATCTGTTCGTTCGCCGCGTTGAACACATCCGGGCGGTTAAGCGTGACTGTGAGGATGTTGTTTGAGATGGAGTAGAGAATGGCTTGGTAGTCCATGGTTCGTCCGCTAATAACACAAATAAGAGATGGATAAATTTTTCTAATAATCCCGCTTTAAAACAAAAGAAGCAACTCTCCGGTTGCTTCTTTCTGCGTTTCAAATGTTAATCATGGTTACGGAATGATACTCACTCCCGCCAGCCATTGGAGGCTCAGTTGTCTGTTCACAGTGTACGGGATTGTAAGCAGCCGGACATTGATCCCTTCAGCCGGCTGAACGGTGAAACCGGCAAGGAGCGACATTGTATTTGTAGTTCTCGATATGCGTGGCTGGTTATATTGTTCGTACATCGGAAGGTCATTCTCTTGCAATTGCCCGTCGATGAAATGTTCCCGTTTGATGTATAGTATTTCATTCTGCTCGCTTTCTTCAATGGTCAGGAATCTGCGGTTGAATCCGAGGTTCATGATCACATAATCGTTCAACGGAAGATCCAGCATGACGGGTATCTGCAGATCGGATTGCATCCTGTCGCTGTTCCAGAAAATATTTTCGATGTCCAATCGACTGTCGTCCGTGTACGGCTGGTTTGTGGATTGCGACGGTGAACGATAATTTCCTTTCATTTTTCAGGATCAACGCTGCCGCTAAGCGGTTGCCGGTGAGTGCACGGCTGCCGTTGCCGTAGCTTTTTAACAGAGAATAGTTCCCATATCTATAATCGTTGGGAGAGATTTGATTGACGGATGTATAGTCATACTTGTCATTTGCAGAAAGTGTGAGATCCCGGTCCTGTATTGAATACGTATACGAGGCTGTTATCGTTACCGTACTGGTCAAATGAGCTCGTGAATTTGCTCCGAGTGAAAATCCGTTGCCGGTATGTTTCCAGTTCCGTGTATTGTCAGTTACGGATTCGTACGAAAGCGACGACGCAGTGTACAAAGAGTTGTTGATCGATCGGTACAATTCCGACTGTGTAACGTCTCCGGTGAAATATCCTGCAGTTGCGCCAATAAGAATGCGGTCGGACAATTGCAGTTGTACTCCGAGAGAGGCATCCCATAAGTGATAGTCTTGTCCCCTGTCGTTATCGTTAGAATAAAAACTCGAAGAGGCGGAACCGCTCGTTGACCGCACCTGAGGTCCGTACTTGCCGCTTCGTTCGAACAACGATCTTCCCAGCCGTGCACCAACTGAAAGATCGTCGGTTAACCGGTACCCTGAAAATAATGCAATAAAATGTCCTGTGTTGCGTACTTGATCGATGCCATCGTATGAAACATCCCTTGCAGTTTCCATCGCGTATGGATTTGAGATGTAATTCTCAATAGGATAGAATGGCTCCGACTGCGAGATCAGTTCATAGGAAATACCGAGCGTCAGTTCCGGTATAGATTCGGGAAACAATTTGCCGAGCACTGCGGAAGAAAATGCTGGTTCAACAGATAGTTTTGTTGTACCGGGATAATATGGATATAAAATAGGACCAAAAACATACTGATCCGCCGGCCTGATACCGGCATAGTTCTTCCGTGCAAGATCTTTATTCGTCCGGTAATCGAAGTAGAGATATGTATTCTGATCCGCCGATGTGATGCCGGCAGGATTGATCTGCAGGTTCATCAGCGGATGATCCACGATACCTGAGAGCGCCGATGAAAATTCATCGACTCCGTACGGATTTACGTACGTCGGTGAAAAATAAAACGATTGATCTTCAAATCTTTTTTCCGACGGATAGGGATTTGGATAATACCACCATTGGCTGGTGAGGAGCGAGGTGGAGAAGAAGAACAGTGCGAGCGGTTTCTCGATGTATCTCATAACGCCTCCGTGAGTGTGAATCCTGTACAAAAATCCGACTTGCGGAGGAAAAAAGCAAGTGGGAAAATTGTTTCACATCCCCTTCCACACCGGCTTTCGCTTTTCGATGAACGCTTTCATCCCTTCCTTTTGATCTTCTGTCGCAAATAATGAATTGAATTTTTGCCGCTCACCGTCGAGTGCTTCGTCAAGATCCAGGTTTGCCGACTTATTGATCATCTCTTTTGCCGCTTGCACGGCGACGGGTGCCTTCGATGCGATTTTCTTTGCGAGAGATTTTGATTCTTCCAACAAAAACTCGCTCGGCACAATTTTATTTACAAGTCCCCACTTCAACGCCTCTTCAGAAGAAAACATGTCGCCGGTGAGGATCAATTCCATCGCTTTGTATTTGCCGACTGCGCGTGTCAACCGTTGTGTTCCTCCCATGCCGGGAATAACTCCCAGATTTATTTCGGGTTGGCCGAACTTTGCCGTTTCACTTGCGATAATAATGTCGCATGCCATCACCAATTCGCATCCTCCGCCCAATGCAAATCCATTCACAGCCGCAATGATCGGTTTTTTTATTTTGCGAAGATGATCGAACGGAGCGAATTGATTGTCGTGTGCCATTTGCTTCTCAGATTTATCCGCCATCTCTTTGATGTCGGCTCCGGCAGCAAATGCTTTTTCGTTGCCTGTGATCACAGAGCAGTGCATCGTACCGTCGTGGTCAATATCAAATAACGATTGGTATAACTCTTTCAATACTTGTGAGTTAAGAGCGTTGAGTGCCTGCGGGCGGTTGATTTGAATTAAGGCATACCCCTCTTGTTTTATAACAACTAATGTCTCATATGCCATACTTTCTCCTTGTAATCCTCAAAATTTTTACCAAATATAGACCAAGTTGATTGAAAATGAAAGCGGGAAAAAACTTTATCAAATGCATACTTTCAGAGACAATTTACCAAGTTCTTTAATACTATAATTAACCAATGGATACTGAGCTTATGTACTAAATAGATGCACCTTTCTCAAGGACAGTGATGAAAACTTCCGATTCCCTCCGCAAAAATTTTTTTTTCCTTTTTATCTTTTCCACGGTTCTGATACAATCCCAAAGCATCGATGCGCTCGCTCCTACAGCGAGAAAAAAGATCGATGCATCGCTCCAGCAAGCGGTATCAATGAAAAATGCATTTCCTGATCGACGGATACAGGCGATTGAGGCGTACGCTGCGGGAGAACGAATGGCGGAGTCCGCAGGCGATGTTGTCGGCGTGCTGATTAAATCGGATGAGAATATCAACGGGTATATCCGATCGATCGGCGGCATTGTCGGGTCGCGGCACGGAAATATTATTACTGCACTTGTTCCGTTGAATGCTGTTGTGGAAATCTCTCGGCAGCCGTCGGTGAGATATATTGAATCGTCACGCAGATTGTTCACCTCTCTTGATCTGAGTCTTGCAAAGACGGGCGCCGATGTACTTCACTCACTCGCGGATCCGGCAAAACGTTTGACCGGAAAAGGTGTCATTGTCGGTTTTACCGATTCCGGTATTAACACTGATCACCCGAATTTTAGAACACCCGATGGAAAGACACGGATACTCTACGTGTGGGATCAATTTGCAACATCCGGCGGGACGCCGCCGACAGGATTCACGTACGGCATTGAGAAGGATGCTGCTGCCATTAATGCGGGATTGTGGTCTATGTACGACGGGGGGTTGCACGGCACACATGTATCCGGTATTGTGGCCGGTAATGGACTTCCGACAAAACAATATGTCGGTATGGCGCCCGAAGCGAATATCATTATGGTTGCCAACAAGGGGGATGATCTCTTTAATAGAGGATTGACGACGGTCGGCACACTGGACGGGTATGATTACATTCGGACAAAAGCGACTGCTCTGGGGAAACGGTTCGTGATCAATACGAGCCAGGGAACAAACCTTGGACCGCATGACGGCACAACATTGTTTGAACAAGCGCTGAATAATGACGTTGCCGCAGGGAATATTATTTGCCTTGCCGCAGGCAACGAAGCGACCAGCAATCGTCATGCATCGGCTGTCGTAACCACAGTAACGCCTAAAGAAATAGAATTTCAGATCAGCGGCAGTTCGGATCTCACGATCCCGATGGAAGTATGGTATGAAACAGGAGACCGACTTGTGACGGGATTGAAGAAATCATCACAGGCATCATACCCGATGGTTGTGCAGGCGACTGATACAACGGCGATCTATTCGTTCGATTCGGTCACTGTGTCAATAACATCGAAGATCGGATCTCCGTTAAACGGCGACAATCAGCTGTACATAACATTTCAACCGACGACGTTTCTCAGTTCGTTCAAAATGAAAATACGATTTTCTGCCGCGGACGGTAACCTTCTTCCCGACGCCGGACGGGTCGATCTGTGGTGGGAACGAAATTATTCCGTCAGATTCCTGACGAATGTGGACCAATCGATCACATTCGGCATTCCTGCCGGTGCAGATTCAGCCATCACCGTTGCGTCGTATAACAATAAGACCGGATCGTACGGCAGTGAAAATGAGATATCGTCATTCAGCGGCCGCGGTCCGCGACGCGACGGCAAAATGAAACCTGACATCGCCGGTATTGGAGGACTCGTTACGTCATCCATCGGCTCATCGGAGTACGCGAGTTTCAGCGGGACAAGCATGTCGTCGCCGCACGTTGCCGGAGCTGTTGCACTATTGCTGCAGCAAGATTCAACCCTCACAAGCTATCAGGTGAAACAAAAATTAATGGCTGCGGCAACTGCAGACGAGATTACGGGAGCTGTTCCCAATCCTACATGGGGATATGGAAGATTGAACATTCTCAAGGCATCCGGATATAAAGGAATTGCACTTATCAGTCTTTCGAAAGATACTGTCAGATTCAAAGATGCATTCATCAATAAAACGACCTCCGATTCGGTCGCAATAAAGAATCTCGGCAATGAAGAATTGAACATCACCGGCATCACTCCGAGCGATCCTATTTTCACCGTTTCCCAATCTGTATTTACTGTTGCTCCTCATGCGACGCAAAAATTCCTCATCCACGTAACGCCGACCGATACCGGCGCATTTTCCGGATCGTTGACGATCGCAAGCGATGATACATCGAATCCATCCGTGACGATCGTACTTTCCGGCAGGAGCGATTTTCCGCCGAGCGTGACTTCGGCGCCCGATTCGATCGTTGTGACGGTGAACGAAGGGGACAGCGTTGATACACAAATTACAGTTGGCAATATCGGAACGGGTCCTCTTCATTTTGAAGCCGCAATCGAATATGTACCGAATGAAATTTCATTCAGGTCGTACTCACGACATGAGAACGTCAGCACAGCATCGTCCGCTTATATGCGAAACTCCAACGCGGGTTCAATGTCTGCCGGATATTCTGTTCTACCATTGCTTCCGTTGATCGTGAAAGATCCGATCGGTGATGGTGCTGAGGGTGTTGATATATCGGAAATCCGCGGAGAGGTGAAATCCGATAAAGTATTTATCCAGTATGTCTTGTCTCCCGCAATGTCGTCCGTGTATTTCGGCGGGTACTTTGGATTCGATCTCGATCAAAATAACAAAACAGGAACCGCGCTTCCGTTTTCTCTTCTTGGTCATGATATCGGATGTGAA
>JACPGG010000093.1 GCA_016182545.1 Ignavibacteriales bacterium | reverse complement strand
CCAAGGAATACTCTCTGCAAAGTCCAGAGCATATAACCCGCCGTCAACACGATACCGAAAGCGGATGCAATGGTGAGCCACTTGAAAGTCTGGAAAGCGCCGAGGAACGAGAATGCTTCAGAGATGAATCCGCTCAGTCCCGGCAAACCGATCGCCGCGAAGAATGCAATCACCATCACGCCGGAGTAGCGCGGCATCTTGTTCATCAGTCCGCCGAAGTCATCGAGTCCGCGCGTATGTGCACGGTCGTAAATAACGCCCACGATAAGGAAGAGCATTGCGGTGATCGTGCCATGGTTGAACATTTGCAGCATGCCGCCGAGCATTCCTTGCGTGTTCATCGCCGCCATACCAAGTATTACGATTCCCATGTGACTGACTGAGGAGTACGCGATCAACTTCTTGAAATCTTTCTGCGCCATCGCGCAGAACGCACCGTAAATAATGTTAATGAATCCGACGAACGCGAGTGGATACAAGAAATGCATCGCTGCGTCGGGAAACATCGGGAATGCGATTCGCATCAGTCCGTACGTTCCCATTTTCAACAGCACTCCCGCCAGAATAACGCTGATCGCCGTCGGTGCTTCAACGTGCGCATCGGGCAGCCATGTGTGGAACGGGAAGATCGGGACTTTGATCGCAAATCCGATAAAGAGTGCTACATACGCAACATACCGCCAATACGTTCCAATGCCTGCAAGGATCGAATTCGGATCGTAGTTCGCGGGATTCATCATCGCGATCATGTTGAACGTGTGGATCTTTTCTCCAGATGCCGGATCGATAACCGTAACGCTGAAATAAAGTGCAAGCATTGCAAGCAACAGCAGAACAGAACCGAGCAATGTATAGAGGAAGAACTTGATCGCAGCATATTCTCTCCGCGGTCCGCCCCAGACACCGATCAGGAAATACATCGGCAGCAGCATCACTTCCCAGAAAATATAGAAGAGGAAAAAGTCGAGCGCAACGAAAACACCCATCATGCCCGTGTCAAGAAGAAGGAGAAGTGCAAAATACCCTTTGAGCGACTTTTCAATCGTCCACGACGAGATCACCGCGATGCAGGAGATGAGAGCCGTTAAGAAAACCATCGGCATACTGATGCCGTCAACGCCGAGATAATAATCGATCTTGATCGACCCGAACCACGATGTGCTCTTCACGTTGATCCAGTTGAACAGTTCCGAGAACTGCATCGTCTCCGCAGAGTTGACGCCGCCGAGGTTCCTGTCAAACTTTGTAAAGAGAATGAATGCGAAAACGACCTGTGCCAACGTGAAAAAGACTGACGTCCACCGTATCG
Source organism: Ignavibacteriales bacterium (assembly GCA_016182545.1). Classification (GTDB taxonomy): domain Bacteria; phylum Bacteroidota; class Ignavibacteria; order UBA10030; family UBA8401; genus SpSt-333. The sequence goes on along the minus strand of JACPGG010000093.1, from coordinate 5,104 downwards.
CCGATTTCTGTTCTTTCGGGAGAACAAGAACGACGATCATTCCGAGAACCGGAAGGAATGTAAGCCAGGTGAGAATGCCTATGTTGAGAAAGTTAAGTTCCATAATGTTCCTTATTGCACCGCCGAGAACGCAGAGGGCGCAGAGTTAATCATTAAAATTATTTACAAATCGCTTTATACCCTTTGTCAAGAGAGTAACATTAAAATTAATCAAAAGACCAAGACGGATATCGGATAGCTTCATGTATGTCAGTATCTGTGCTTCATGTATCGGCAAAACTCGTTCTACCGATTTCAACTCAATCAATAAACTATCTTCAACAAGGACATCTATTCGATAACCGCAGTCAAGATTCACTTCCTTGTATTTGACTGGTATCGGTTTTTGCCGCTCGAATTTCAATTCCGCTTTTGATAATTCGTAACACAAGCATTCTTCATAAGCAGATTCAAGCAGACCCGGACCGAGAGTCCGGTGAATCTCTATACACAAACCGATCACTTTTTCCGACAGTTGATTTCGTGTCATGATAAAATTCTCCGCGCTCTCTGCGACCTCTGCGGTGAATTAAATATATAGAGCCAGTAACACCATCAATCCGATAAGAGCAAAGACGATATACGTCTGCAATTTTCCTGTCTGGATCGTGCGCAGCAACATTCCGAAAAATCCCGCCGAGTATGCAGTAAAGTTCACCATGCCGTCCACAACGATAGAATCGAATTTTCCGCTGATAACAGAACCAAGTCGTGTTACAGATGCCGCACCGTTCACTATCCCGTCAATAATAACGGAATCGAACCACGCAAGCAATCTCGCAACACCGATCGTTGCAGCCACAACCGTGGCATCATACAGTTCATCGAAATACCATTTGCGTGAAAAGAAATTGTAAAGAGGTTTCAACGCATCGGCGACAGCGTCAGCAGAAATCTTCTTCCAATAGTACGTCGCAAATGCGATCAAAATGCCGAGCCCGGCGACACTGACCGACAAGATCATTGCAAGTGTATGCTGATGATGCACTTCTTCGACAAATTCTTCTGTTGATGTTGCAGAGACAGATTCCGGTACAACGACTGTCGGCGTGGTTACATTTTCAAAGAACCAACCGTGGCTTGCGGAAATCGGATTGAACGAGTAGAACGCAAAGAATGACAATGCTGCAAGTATTATCAACGGCACTGTCATTACTCTCGGTGATTCGTGAAGATGGTCTGCACGATTTCTATCAACATGATCGCCGAAGAAAACGACGATCATCATTCTGAACATGTAGAATGCGGTCAATCCAGCGACCAAAAATCCGATGATCGGAATGATCGTGTGACCGGAGAATTTCGAGAATGCGAGTGTACCGGCAAGAATTTCGTCTTTGCTCAAAAATCCGGATGTGAGTGGAACACCGGAGATCGCTAGCGTGAAGATCATCATCGTCCAGAACGTGACGGGCATTTTATTTTTCAATCCCCCCATAGAGCGGATATCCTGCGCATCGGTATGATGGTCGTTCACCTGATGGAGCGCATGATGCATTGCATGAATCACTGAACCGGAAGCAAGAAACAATCCCGCTTTGAATGCTGCATGTGTCACAAGATGGAAAACGCCTGCCGTATATGCCCCGACTCCCAATCCCATCACCATATATCCCAACTGACTGATGGTCGAGTATGCTAAAATCTTTTTAATATCATTTTGTGCAATCGCAATCGTCGCAGCTATGAATGCTGTGATCGCACCAATGTACGCAATATAAAGAAGCGCATCGGCGGTGAGCATCGGGAATGTTCGCGCGACAAGGTAGACACCCGCCGCCACCATCGTTGCTGCATGGATCAACGCGCTGACCGGCGTGGGACCCTCCATCGCATCCGGCAGCCACACATGCAGCGGAAATTGCGCCGACTTACCAACCGCTCCGCAGAAGATCAAAAGTCCGGCAGCCGTAAGCCATGTATTCGAATTGAATGGTATGTTTCCATTTTGAATCGAAGAGAAAATTCCATCGAACGTCAATGTTGAAAATTGCATCCACACAATCATAATACCGATGAAGAATCCGAGATCACCCACGCGGTTGACGAGGAATGCTTTCTTCGCCGCATCTGATGCCGATTTCTTTTCATACCAATGTCCGATGAGCAGATAAGAACTCAATCCCACCAATTCCCAGAAGACATACATCAATAAATAATTGTTCGTGATGACGATGCCGAGCATCGAGAATGTGAACAATCCGAGATTTGCATAGTACCGCGAGTAGCGGATGTCGCCTTTCATGTACGCGAGCGAAAAGAGATGCACGAGGAAACTGATGAGTGTCACCACTACCAGCATCACTGCGGTAAGATTATCGACCATGATGCCGATGTCGAGTTTCAGCGGGACATTGTTCACGAAGGAATGGAAATCGATCCATGTGAATGTGAAGTCCCACACTTTCGCTTCCGACGGGATCTTTGCGAACAAGATATATAATGACAAGAGCAGGTCGGCGCCAAGGAACGCTGTGCCGACAAGTCCGCTTTTTTCGTTATATCTTTTTCCGGTAAAGATCAGCAGAATAAAACTGACGAGCGGAAGAAGAAGGATTGCAAGAGCAATAGTAAGTTCAGTTGTCATTAGTCTTTTAAAAGAGAAATTTCGTCAACGTTGACAGTATTGAATCGTTTATAGATGTTCAGCACGATCGCGAGTGCGATCGCCGCTTCAGCGGCGGCAAGGATGATCACAAAGATCGCCGCCATCTGTCCTTCGATATTCAATCCGCTGTAGCGGGAGAATGCAAGGAAGTTGATGTTGGCGGAATTTAGGATCAGTTCGATCCCCATCAACACCATAATAGCGTTGCGGCGCGTAATGACAGCGTAGACACCGAGGGAGAACAGAATCGCGCTGATAAATAAGAAATGAGTAAGAGTGATTGTTGTCATTAGTAAAATTCCAAATTACAAATTGTCAAATCTCAAATAAATTCCAACATCCAATACAAAACCCTAAGTGTTCAAATTGGAATTTGGGATTTGGGATTCTCCCTCCTCGCCATCATCGCCGCACCGACGATTGCGACAAGCAAAATGATCGAGGCGATCTCGAACGGAAGCAAATGCGTCGTCACCAATGCATCGCCGATCTCTTTCGATGTGGTCTGCGCGGCAATATCGCTCGCGCGTTTGCTCATAAACCAATCCGCCGTCCAGAACGTCGCCGTCAATAATCCAACAAGTAACGCGACCAGAATTGTAGCCGGAAGGATGTGCAACGTCCCTGTCTTCAATTCAACGCTGATCGTATTACTGGTCAGCATCACGCCGAAAAGGAGCAGCACAAGAATACCGCCGACATAGATCAACAATTGGGTCACCGCAAGAAAATCAGCGTTGAGCAGAACGTACAATCCCGCAACGCCGAAGAATGTAAAGAGAAGCGAGAATGCAGAGTAGATGATGTTCCGTGAAAAAACTACAACCGCCGCCGAACCGACCGTGACGATTGCAAAGAAGTAAAAAACTATTTCGTAGAGATTCATTTTTAAATTTTCAATTTGTTAGTCATCCTGAGCGATGACGCTTTAGCGTCAGAGTCGAAGGATGTTCTTCGTCGCCCTTCGACGCATCCCGACAAAAAAAAGTCGGGATTTGCTCAGGGTAACTATCTATTAAGTTTCCGAACTTTTCGGCGGTTCAGGATTCTGCGCGGGCGGAGCGGGATTCGCTGCCGCTGCTGCTTTTGCTGCTGCAGCTTGAGCAGCTGCTGCCGCTTTCTTTGCCGCTTGTTCTTCGTCGTACTGCTTTACTTTACCGCGAGCTACTTCCACATCATTCGGCGTCATCGTACCGAAGTTATAGATCAAATTGTGCCGGTCATACTCGGAGAATTCGTACACGTCTGTCATCTTCAAACATTCAGTCGGGCATGGATAGACACACAGACCGCAGTAACAGCATTTTGCAATATCGATATCGAATTTTGGAACATAGATCCGTTTCTTCTGTCCTGTTGACGTCGTACCAAGATCGACCGTTGGCGGCGCCTTCATCACTTCGATGTCGATGCAATCGACGGGACATGCTTTTGCGCAGAGTTCACACCCGATGCAATCGTCAAAATTCATGTACAAACGGTTGCGCACGCGATCGGGCATCTGTTTCTTAACGCGCGGATACTGCAGCGTCACTGTCGGCGAGACCATCTGCTTGATCGTAATTCTCATGCCGATCATCGCAGAACTGACCGTGCGGTAGATGTTATTGAAATATGTCGTAAATGCTGTCATAATGTTTCTACTGTCATTCCCGCGAAAGCGGGAATCCATTGATTGAATTTCTTTTAACATCCCCCTTACCCCCTTCTCCAACACTCAGCCCATCGCTGCAAGGGGGAAAGTTATATTACCATAATGAAACCGATCGCAAGGATGCAGAACAATGCGAAGGGGGTCAAGACTTTCCACGAAACGTACATCAACTGGTCGACACGCAGCCGCGGCAGAGTCCACCGGAGCCAGATGTTGAAAAAGACGAATACCATCCCTTTGAACACGAACCAGAATGCACTCCAGACCGGTCCGCTCATGAAATTGCCGAACGGGCTTGTCCATCCGCCGAAGAACATGATCACGACCACTGCCGAGACCAAAAAGAGATTTGCATATTCCGCAAGATAGAAGATCGCAAATTTCATGCCGCTGTATTCCGTATTGTATCCCTGCACCAATTCCGATTCCGCTTCCGGCAGATCGAACGGTGTGCGGTTCACTTCCGCCATCGATGATAATAGATAGATCACAAACAGAATGAAAACAAAAGGAATGAGTGCGAGTTTTTGACCAAGCGGAAAATTACCGCCAAGTATCAGCCAGTTGTGAATTCCCCCATCCTGCATCTGTGTCATCGTCTGCATGTTCATCGTGCCGAGGATCATGACCACACCAAGGATTGCAAGCACACCGGGAATTTCATAACTGACTATCTGAGCGGCAGAACGGAGCGCGCCGAAGAGCGACCACTTATTGTTCGACGCCCAGCCCGACATCAACAGTCCGACAACGACGAGAGAAGAGACAGCGACGAGATAGAAAATTCCGAGGTCGATGTTACT
>JACPGG010000092.1 GCA_016182545.1 Ignavibacteriales bacterium | reverse complement strand
TTATTTTAGTCGTCTCAAAGAACATTATCGTCACCATCGTGGACTTGCTGTCCACCACCGAGACGCATATTTTAAATGGTACTTTTATCTTGTAGCAAACAAAATTAGCAACACAAAATGACCTTTATGCCCGCAATGACAACGTTTATATCTATTTTTTCTCCACCGGACCTAAGAATGACGACTTGATGCGGTGAATTTCTTTGCCGTTGGAATACACCTCAATTACAATCGGCGTATTCATTTTCTTGATCTCATTTTTTTCCAACAGCACGAACATTTTCGCCTGAGCGGACTCCTGCGGCGGGATCACGATCTTGTCGCCCAATAGTTTCAATTCGCCATCGTCATTGTCATGCAATTTCAGGTCGATCTCCAGCGGTTCGAATGTCTTGTTCAATAATTTGATATCATAGAGATTACTCACTTTATCGTCCCCCTGCTCCTGATAGAACATTCCCGGCGTACGGAGGATCGTCACATCAACGTCTGACCGTGTCGCAAGAAAATAGGAAAGCAAAGCGACAAGCAGCACCTGCAAGGTACTGTACCCGATCACGCGCGAAGTAAAACTCTTCCGTCGCTTTTCTTTAATACCATTCAGCGAATCAAATCTGATCAATCCTTTCGGCTTATCGATCTTTTCCATCACATAATCGCAGGCATCGATGCATGCGGTGCAATTGACACATTCCAGCTGAGTACCGTTGCGTATGTCGATCCCTGTTGGACAGACGACGACACATTCCTTGCAGTCGATACAATCGCCGTGTGAACGTCGCTCGCTCTTCTTTATTTTACCACGCGGCTCTCCCCGCAGGTAATCGTACGCGATCACGATCGAATTGGGATCGAGCAGCACTCCCTGCAAACGTCCGTACGGACAGACAAGTATGCATGCCTGTTCGCGGAACCAGATGAAGATCCAGTAGAACAATCCGGTGAAGAGCATCATTGCAATAAAACCCCCCAGATGCATCTCCACCGGATCAGTAACGATCTTCCCCAGCGCTTCGACGCCAATGATCCACGCCAACAGCATGTTCGAGACGAGGAACGAGATGACGAAATATATCGCGTACTTCGTCCCCTTCTTGAACAGCTTTTCACCTGTCCATGCGGATTCATTCAGCCGTCGCTGGTTCTTGTGATCACCTTCCACCCAGTAATCGATCTTTCGGAAGACCATTTCCATAAAAACAGTCTGCGGGCAGACCCATCCGCAGAACAACCGGCCGAAGACTGCGGTGAAAAGAAAAATGAAGACGATCGACGCGATCATCGTCAAACCGAGCAGAAAGAAATCGTGCGGACCAAACGGGTATCCGAAGAGAATGAACTTCCTGTTGATAATATCGAACATCATGAACGGATGCCCGTCGATTTTGATAAACGGAACACCGAACAGTACTGCCAGCAACAGTGAAGATAAAACAACGCGCGCGCGATGGAATCGTCCTGCCGGTCTCTTGGGATAGACCCACTTCCGCTTGCCGCTCTTTTCAACGATGCCGAGCGAGTCGCGGAACGATTCTTTGGCTACTGTTGCGGCGTCACGATCTCTTTCAAAGAACCGATCGTGATATGCTTCATTGTTTTACCGTTCCCTTCCAACTCCGTTTGCATCTCTTTTGATAATGCCCTCAGCGAGAATCCGATGTTCACATGGTCTTGCAATGCAACGATGTATACTTTGTCTTCAAACCACGGAACGCCCAAATACATTTCTTCATACACACCGGGAATGGTTTTTTGAATGATTGTCCGCAGTTCACGACAGATCTCTTTCTGCGGAGATTTTTGCCTTTCGATGTATTGATCAACCGTTGTGTTCAATTCGGATCGGTTTCCCTTCAAGAATGTCATTGCGAGTCCCGATTTATCGGGACAAAGCAATCTCCACAGTCACAGGAGATTGCTTCGTCATCCCGATGAGAAACATCGGGATTCCTCGCAATGACTCATAATTCTATAATGATTTTGTACCCCTTGTACTATCTTTTGCGGCGATCACCGGTTCAACATACAATTGCCCTTCGGGCGCTTTGCCGCCGGGGGAACTCGTTCCTTGCAATGAAAGAACATAACTTGCGAGTTGTTGAATCTGCTTTTGCGAGAAGACCAATTGCCAGCTGATCATTCCTTTTGCAGGAACACCCGCTTTGATCGTCGCATAGACATTCTTCACTCCGCCGCCGTGGATCCAGTATTTGTCTGTCAGATTCGGTCCCACAATGCCCCCCCCTTGCGGTCCGTGGCAGGAGATGCAAAACTTCTGAAAATTCTCTGCGCCGAGTTTCAGCGAAGCATCATCCAGCGAGCGCGATCCGTTTTTGGATCTCCGCTGCCTGCACCTCGGAAAGATATTCCCCTTCCATCAATGGCGATATTTTGAAAACGTGGTAATCAAGCATGTATACAATAGCAATAAGGATCGTTCCCAGAAAAAGAAGATTAAACCAGGGAGGAATTCGGTTATCCATTTCCCGTATGCCGTCGAAATCGTGCCCGAGATCTTCAGCCACTTCCGTCTCTGTTTTCGGCGGCACAACGTAATTTTTGATCTTGAAATACATCGCGGCGATAGGATCGACATCTCCCCCCATGATCACCAGAATGAACATGAGTGTGGCAATGACAAAGACTAGGAACGATACCGTCATGATCATGCCGAGTTCGGTTCCGGGATCGGTTGTTTGTGCCGTCACGGGCAATACGACGAGCGATAAAAGAACAACGAGTCGCGCAAACAAGAAATAGCGATTGTCATTGCGAGCCGTTGTTTGGCGAAGCAATCTTACTTTTTGTTGTTTACTTAGGAGATTGCTTCGGTCGTCCCGATTACATCGGGACTCCCTCGCAATGACACTATTGTTTTGGACTGATTCATTCATACTTTTTTTCATACTCTTTACTTCCTCTCTTCCTGAGAGTCTTGAAGGGGTAATTCGCTCATATGCTTCAGGTATTGTTTATCAAGTCTGAAGATCCACACCGTGACGAAAATAAAGAACGGCAAAAAGATCATCAGCGAAATGATAGGATACGAAGCGATGCCGTCGATTGAACTGAGAACTTTTGATATCATAATTTTTCTCCGGATGTATCGCCGACCTCCGGTCGGCGTTATATACCTATTATCTTTTCAATAGCCGCCGAGTAGAAACTCGGCGATACAATCACTTTTGCGTTACTTTTATATCCATCCCAAGCCGCTGTAGGTATGCGATCAGTGCAATGATCTCTTTGTTCGGCTCTGCAGGGACTTTATTCCTTTGCAATTCCGCTGCGATCGTATCTGCTTGCTGTTGCAAGATTGCATTCGCATTCCATTCAAATCCTTTTGGATACGGAACACCGAGCGTCTGCATCGCCTGTATCTTCGCAACGGTCGTCGACGTATCGAGATCTTGCGTCAGCAGCCATGGATACGGCGGCATGATCGATCCCGGCGACATCGAGCGGGGATTGTCCATGTGGAGATAATGCCAGAGATGCGGATACTTTCCGCCGACGCGGTGCAGATCGGGACCTGTCCTTCGCGAACCCCAGAGGAAGGGATGATCGTACACGAATTCTCCCGCTTTCGAATACTCGCCGTAGCGTTCGGTTTCCGAACGGAATGGACGTACCATTTGCGAGTGACAATTGTTGCATCCTTCTCTGATATATAAATCACGCCCTTGCAATTCCAACGGCGTGTATGGTTTGACGCTGGCGATCGTCGGAATATTCGACTTGATGAGGAACGTCGGCACCAATTCGATCAATCCGCCGATTGCAACTGCGATCAATGAGAGCAACGCAAATTGGATCGGTTTCTTTTCAAGCCAGCGATGTTTTGTCTCGTTCAGATGACCGTTTCCTTTAAGGTGACGGTCATCTGCGAGAAGTGGCGGTGCTTCCGCTGCTTCATTCGCAACAAAAGAACCTTGCTTCGCAGTCTTGATCAGATTATACACCATGATGAGAGAGCCGGTGAGATACAAGAGACCGCCGACTGCACGGATCATATGCAGAGGAATGATCTGCAGAGTCGTCTCGAGGAAGTTCGGATATTGCAGAATTCCCATCGGTGTAAATTGCTTCCACATCAACGACTGGGTAATTCCCGCCCAATACATTGCCGAAGCGTAGAAAACGATGCCGAGCGTGCCGAGCCAGAAATGCCAGTTGGCGAGTTTCTTCGAATAGAGATCGGTGCGGTACATTTTCGGGATGATCCAGTACAGGATCCCGAATGTTAAAAATCCGTTCCATCCCAGCGCACCGATATGCACGTGCGAGACGATCCAATCGGTGTAATGCGCGAGTGCGTTGACATTCTTCAGGGACAACATCGGTCCTTCGAATGTTGCCATGCCGTACGCGGTCACTGCGACGACCATGAATTTCAATACCGGTTCTTCTCTCACTTTGTCCCACGCACCGCGCAGCGTCAACAGTCCGTTGATCGCGCCGCCCCATGACGGAGCAATCAGCATGAGTGAAAAGACCGTGCCGAGCGACTGCGACCAATCCGGCAGCGCTGTGTACAACAGATGATGCGGTCCCGCCCAGATGTAAATAAAAATGAGCGACCAGAAATGAACTATGGAAAGCCGATACGAATACACCGGACGATTCGCCGCTTTGGGGAGGAAATAATACATCAATCCGAGATATGGAGTAGTCAAAAAGAATGCGACGGCATTATGCCCGTACCACCATTGCACGAGCGCATCCTGCACACCGGCATACATCGAATAACTTTTGAACAGCGTCACCGGCACTTCCAATGAATTAACGATATGCAGCATCGCCACCGTCACGACCGTGGCGATGTAGAACCAGATCGCCACATACATATGCTTCTCGCGCCGCTTGATGATCGTGCCGAACACATTGATCGCAAAGACGACCCAGATGAGCGTGATGGCGATGTCGATGGGCCATTCGAGTTCCGCGTACTCTTTGCTTGTCGTAATGCCGAGAGGAAGCGTGACTGCTGCGGCGACGATGATCAATTGCCAGCCCCAGAAATGGATCCGGCTGAGCAGATCGCTGAACATCCGCGCTTTGCAAACGCGCTGCAGGGAATAATACAATCCCATGAAGATCGCGTTGCCGACAAATGCGAAGATGATCGCGTTCGTGTGCAGCGGACGGATGCGTCCGTAGGTGATGTATTGCAGTCCTGCATTCACTTCAGGCGCGAACAGCTGCGTCGCGATCGTAACGCCGACCAGCATGCCGACTACGGCAAAGACGACCGATGCGATCGCAAAGTCGCGGACGATCTTGTTATCGTAGTAAAATTTTTGGACATCCATTAAGACCTCGACTGATGAAGTTTGAAAGTAATTGCTCGACCCCCTCTCGGTCTCCCCCTGTCAGGGGGAGAAGATACGTTCCCTCCCCTGTAAGGGGAGGGTTAGGGTGGGGTCTCTTTTATTTTTCTCTGTGCCTCTGTCTCTCTGTGGTATGCTTTTCATCATCCAGCAATATCCTCACCGACGGTGTGTACTTATCCTCATACTGCCCGCTCTTCACCGCCCAGAGGAATGCGGCGAGCGCACCGACGGCGATGAGAAAACTGCAACCGATCAACACTGCGATGACTGACATAATTTTATAAATTCAATTATGTGTCATTCTGAACCCGACGTTATTTGTCGGGTGAAGAATCTGGTTGTAGCGTGGGTATGCATCCAACACACAGACCAGATGTTTCGCTTCGCTCAACATGACACATATATTTTTGTTCGTCGATGCGTTCAGAATGACATTGAATAATTTTTCAACTCTGCTTTTTAGTACAATGAGCCTCACAACAAACCCCTCCTCTTCGCTAACAACTGCGTCAATCCCGTCGTCAGCACGACGATCGTAATGGAACTCGCCGGCATCAGTATTGCCGCGATGATGGGAGATAACTCTCCCTGCACAGCAAAAAAGAGCGCGAACAGGTTATACATGAACGCAAAACCGAAACTCGCCGTCACGATCTTGATGCTCGTCTTGCTGAATTTCAAAATCGTCGGCAGCAGATCGAACGAACTCCCCGCAAGGATCGCATCGGACGATGGAGTGAATAGTGCGATATCTTCCGTAACGGCGATACCGACATTGCTTTGCAGCAACGCACCCGCATCGTTCAATCCATCCCCCATCATCAACACCCGTTTATTCTTTTCGCGCAGGTGGTTCACCGCATCCATTTTATCGGTCGGCATTTGGTTGAAGAGCATCGTCGTGTTCTTCGGGAAGATCGCCTGCAGCCGCGCGCGCTCCGATTCATTGTCGCCGGAAAGGATGAAGAGGGAATACTTCTTCTTTAGTTCATTCACTGTCGTTTCGAGTTCGTCGCGATAAATATTCCGGATCGAAAAATATCCCCGTTCCTTTTCATCAATGGTAAGATAGACCCTGCTTTCGTTCACGTTGCGTTGATGCGGATAGGAATGTCCCGCAAATTCGCGCGACCCCATTTTGATCCGGTGCCCCTTTACGCTTCCGCTGATCCCTTTTCCCATCGTCTCTGTGAAGTGTTCGACGACGAGGGCTTGAACCTCAATCACTCTCTCTACATTGTCATTCCGAGCGATGTCCCGCAGGGATGAGCGAGGAATCTGAGATCCCTCATCGCTCAGATTCCTCACATCTCCCGCCAAACCACTGGCGGGCAGGTCGCTGCTCGGAATGACATTACTCGACTGGTGCTTAGTTATTTCACCACCCAAATAATCAAAGATCACTTTGCTCAATGGATGTACCGAACTTTTTGCGACGGAAGAGACCATCTGCATATCGTATTCTGTTAGCTGCGTTCCGCGACCTGGAAGGTCGTCAGCACCTCCGCGACCATAAAGGTCGCGGCTACGGGGGGTGAATTCAACAGACGAATGCTGCGGATGTGTGATCGTCCCTGTTTTGTCGAAAATGATCGTATCGATCTTCGAAAGTGTTTCGATCACCGATGTGTTCTTCAGATAAAAATTGTTCCTGCCGAAGATGCGCAGCGCCGTGCCGAGCGTGAACGGGATTGAGATCGCCAGCGCGCAGGGACATGCGACGATGAGTATTCCGGTGAATGCATTGATCGCCGTCGTTACATCGTACTGCAGCCAATACAAACCGACCGCGGTCGAGACGAAGAGCACGGCGTAGGTAAAATATTTTCCGACTGCATTGGATAGTTCAGACAACTGCCCCGCCTCTTTCTGCGCGGCACTGCATTGGTTCCACATCTGCGTCAGGTAACTTTGCGACACCTCTTTCATCACTTCCAATTCGATGATGCCGCCGATCTGTCTTCCTCCCGCATAGATCATCTCTCCGAGCACTTTTTCCACCGGCTTCGATTCTCCGGTGACGAAACTGTAATCGATCGCCGCATCGCCGCGCAGAAGCATTGCATCGGCAGGAATAATCTCGTTGTTACGGATGACGATCCGTTGACCTTTTTCGAGCGATGAGATAGGAATGGTGGTTTCAATGCCGTTCTTTTTTGTCGTGACGGAGATCGGGAAATACGATTTGTAATTCCGTTCGAAGTTCATCCGGTCATACGTTTTACTCTGAAAGACTCTTCCCAGAAGCAAAAAGAAAAGAAGCCCGCAGAGCGAATCGATGAATCCCGGACCGGTCTGCGTCAGAATTTCGTACGCGCTGCGTGTGAAAAGAACCACGATGCCGATGGCGATCGGCAGGTCGATAGTGATGAAGCGCCGTTTCAGTCCCTGCCACGACGACTTGAAATAATCTGCACTGCAATAAAAGAAGATGGGAATTCCCAATATCAAATTGAGATACGAGAACAACTCCTTCAACGCGGTCTCACTCACATCCACGCCGAGATATTCCGGAAAACTGAAGAGCATCGAATTGCCGAAACAGAATCCCGCAATGCCGATCTTGTAATAGAGCGAACGGGTCGCGGTGCTCTCCACTCTCTTCTCCACTGCGTCGTGGCGCAACTCCGGTTCGTAGCCGATGCTCGCCAGCAGCACGACGATATTCTTCAACGATGTTTTTGTTGGATCGAACGAAACTGTTACCTGTTTTTTAAGGAAGTCAACTTGCGACGACGCGACTCCTGCATCCAGCCGGTAAAGATGTTCCAGCAGCCAGATGCAGGAGCTGCAATGGATCGACGGAAGCGAGAGTGTGACGCTTGCATGTGTGCCGTCGCTGAAGTTGAGCAATTGCTTCTGTACGCTTTCGTCTGCAAGATAATCGTAGCGGGCGCTTTCGATGGATGCGGGCTGCACGCCGGGAGTTTGCTCGAGCGAATAGTAACGGCAGAGATCGTTCTGCTGCAGTATCTCGTACACCACTTTGCATCCCGAACAGCAAAAAAGTTTTTCGTCGTACTCCACCCGCTCGCCGCGAATAGTGTCGCCGCAATGATAGCAGGTGCTTACCACTTTTGAGGATTGCCGAAAGTTCTCCATACCGGAAGAAAGTGTGCTCTCAGAGTAGCGTCATGCCGAACCTTGAATAAAAATATTTCAAGGCAGGCTTGTTTCGGCATCTGTCATCAGGATAGATGCTGACATGCGTCAGCATGACGTTCATTTGTAATTTTGAACTCTGAGATATTTCAATAAAATGGCAAGTTTAGTGCCAAAATCGGACAAAGAAATTGGGTATTTTTGGCGTATTGAGTTTTATTTTTTGCAGAGATGAAAATGAAATCGGAGTGATTCTTGAGGTTAAGAAGAGTTTCGAGGTTTGAGTTTTGAGATTTGGGGTTTGAGGAAGATGGATGATGGATGGTGGATGGTGGATGCTAGATGCTTGATGCTGGATGATTGATGCTGGATGCTTGATACTGATTTATGGGATAAATGGATATTTGGATCGCTGATTACTGACCTCCGACTTCTGACATCTGATTTCTGACCTCTGACTTCTGACCCTTCCCTCTGAGCGATAGTCACCCTGAGCAAGCGAACGCTTTTTGTGAGTCCGCCTATGGCGGATAAACTGCGTCGAAGGGTGCGTCTCTCTGAGTTTCCCACCACCCCCGTCGAGAGTTTGTTGACGCTCGAGTGCACACGCATCCCCCTCCTCTGCGAGGAGGGGGATTACAGGGGGTGGTGACAGGCTGGGACGAGTCGAAGGGCATCCCTCTCCCCTCTGTGTGCTGGCTCGTGTGTAAGCGAGAGGGGCCGGGGGTGTGTTCTCCCGCTTAACCCGTACGGCTCCGATAATGACCAGATTGCTACTTAAAACCCATTTCGGTATTATGTCCGCAATTGGGTGTGCCTATGCCGCACAAAATTATCCGATACAATCCAAAGTTAAAGGGCATTGCGCGTACACTGCGCAACAACAGCACGATTGGCGAAATTCTCCTTTGGAAAAGATTACGGAATAAACAGATGCTCGGTTATGACTTTCACCGGCAAAAACCGATCGACGAATTTGTGGTCGATTTTTTCTGCCCGAAGTTGATGCTCGCAATTGAGATCGACGGCGGCTCGCATGAGAACGACGAAGCACACGACAAAGATAAAAAACGACAAAGCAGACTGGAATCACTCGGAATTACATTTCTAAGATTCAAAGAAAGCGATGTCCGAAGTGATATTCGTTCCGTAGTAGATGTTATCGAGGATTGGATCAGGAGGAACACCAAATAAATCATCGCACCTTCGGTGCGAATTGTGGACACACCCCTGCCCCCTCTCCCCAACACTCGCCAATATACATTGTAAACAGGCTTCCCACAGAGGGGAATGTCCTTTGCTTTGATTTATACAACTCTCCCCTCTGTTCGCTAGTCACCCTGGGCGAGTTCCGGCGTCTTCAGCCGGGACGAGTCGAAGGGTGAGCACGTCGAAGGGTGCGTCTCTCTGAGTTTCCCACCACCCCCGTCGAGAGTTTGTCAACGCTCGAGTGCACACGCATCCCCCTCCTCTGCGAGGAGGGGGATTACAGGGGGTGGTGCCACCCGCTTCTCCCCTGCATGCAATTCGTACGTGATTGCGGATTGATTTAGTGAGTAGTGTTTGATAGATTGGCGGGGGAAGAACTATTCTTTCTCCTCTCCTATTCTATAATTGGAAATGTTATTACAATATTTTGTTTCGCAAAATGAATTGAAACGGAGTTTCCCAAAACGTGTGTTCCCAAGGAGACCTTGGGAACAAGATTAAAATGCGGACAAGTATTTGGAAACGTTCTCTATAAAATAAATTAATTCTCCCCATGCCCCTCCCCAAACCAACAACAATTAACGAATACATCACCACCGCACCGAAAGCAACCAAAGCGATTAAATGGGGAGCTACTGTCACACTCTCGTTTCTAAAAAGTACCTGAGAACAAGGTTAAAGAATGACTGCAGATATGTATAAACAGATAAACATCAGATTTTTGTTGCTCTTCATTCCGGTTGCTTATGGATCGTATCTCTTCCATGAATTTGGACATTGGTCCATCGGAGAGATGCTGGGTAATCGGATGGCATACAGTCTCAATTACGTCTCGCCGAAATCGGGCAATTATATCCATGACAGTCATGGATTATACGTAAGCATCGGCGGTCCGGCGTTCAGTATTCTTCAGGCGATGTTTGCACTCCTGATCATCGAAAAATTCAAGCAGTTGTATGCATATCCGTTCGCATTTTTTCCCGCGTTTAATCGAATCTTCTCTCTTCTTTTCGGCGGCTTCACTAAACAGGATGAAGCGAGAATATCGGATCTTCTGGGCATTGGACATTACCTCATCGCAATTGTTGTGGTCGTGATCTTGCTGTTGATTGTCGTACGATGCAGCCATACATTGGGAATAGGATTCAAGAAGAATATGTATATGGTAACAGTAAGTACCGCGTCCCAACTTCTGGTCATCGGTACGTACGAGCTCTTTCCGGTATGATAGCCATATCTTGAGACATCTGAAAACCATCAATCAATGTCATTCCGAGTTGCTTTTCAACGAGGAATCTCGTTTTTTCTCTTGAATTCAAAAGCGAGATTTCTCGCTTCGCCTGCCCGACTACGTCGTTCAGGCGAGCTCGAAATGACATTGTAAAATCAATTTTTTCAAATGTCGCTTCTTCTCAATCCCAGACAGAGTTTGTGAAAGAGATGAATGGAACATATTCAAAGCATCGTGCGTAGATAGAGTCCACACACATTAATGGAGAGATACCATGAACCCAACAAAGAAAACCGCACGGTACGCCGGCTTGCTCTATCTTCTCTGGATCATTACGGGACTCTACGGGCTTCTCTATGTGCCGTCAAAGATCTTCGTCAAAGGAGATGCCGCTGCGACATCCGCCAACATCCTCGCGAATGAATTCCTCTTCCGGACCTACATCTACAATGATTTTATCTCAGCCACACTATGGATCGTTTTATTATTGGCTCTGCACCGCTTGTTCAAAGAAGTGAGCGAGCGTCAGGTAAAACTAATGGCTGCGTTGGTGATGGTGCAGATTCCTGTCAGTTTTATGATGGGCGCTTTCAATCTGGCAACGCTGATGATCCTGAAGGGGGAGGTATTGAAAACATTCGAACTGAGCCAGCGTCTGGATGTGGCGATGCTCTTCCTGAAGATCAACGACTACGGCACGCTGACGCTCGAACTCTTTTGGGGGCTCTGGCTCTTCCCGCTCGGTATGCTCGTGTACCGGTCCGGATTCCTCCCCCGCCTCCTCGGCGTCTGGTTGATCGTCTGCTGCATTGCGTACGTGATACTCTCTTTTGTGACATTACTGTTTCCGGAGTATGTAGATACGGTGAAGACATTTTCCTATCCAGCGTACTTCGCCGAGTTGGGGCTTATGTTGTGGCTGCTGATTATGGGTGCAAAGGTGAAGGCGGCGGATGATACAGGTACAGCACCACAATAATTATAAGGGTTTGTCCTAAAAAATTAGTTGATAATATAAGGCTATTACCTTATATTCCATATGTTAAAATAAGGATATTCCCGTATGAAAAATTCGAACAAAAAACTGATCATTGAACAACTCGACGCAAAACTAGCAAGATTGCAAGTTTTAAAGGAGATCGATACTCCTTCCAAAGGGTGGATTCATGCCATCAGAACTACGCTCAATATGTCGTTGGCAGATCTTGGAAGGAGATTGAAAAAGACGGCGGTATCGGTGCGAGAGATCGAAGAACGGGAACAGAGCAGGACTATCACTCTCAATAAATTGATCGAGGTCGGAGAGGCGCTCGACATGCAATTCGTGTACGGGTTCATTCCGAAACAAGATTCCATAGAAAAGATGATAGAACGCCGTTCGCTCGAAGTCGCTCGGGAAGTGGTGCAGAGAACCTCTCACACAATGGCACTCGAAGACCAGGAAAACAGGAAAGAACGGCTGGAGAAGGCGGTCAAAGAACGTGCCGAGCAGTTGAAACGGGAAGTGCCGAAGTATCTATGGCGGTGAATCTTGATTACACCGACGGGCAAACGCCGCTGGACGAAGATGAAAAGGAGGGCTTGCTCATTCCCACGATCACAACACGCGGCGAGCTCGACGAATTTGAACAGCACGGAGTCGAAAAAGCGATCGAATGGACGTTGAGGCGGACAATTCCCCTTCCGGACATTCTGACCGAAGATTTCGTGAAGCAGCTGCATAAAAGAATGTTCAATGAAATCTGGAAATGGGCGGGACAATTCCGCACGACGAATAAGAATATCGGTGTGGACAAAAACGCGATTGCAGTTGAGATCAAAAAACTAATGGATGATTGTCGGTATTGGGTTGAATACAAACCTTTCGGCGATGATGAAATTGCCGTGCGGTTCAGTCACCGGATGGTGCAAATTCATCCCTTTTCGAACGGCAACGGACGGCACTCCAGGCTCATCGCGGATATTCTTGTCAATCACGGTCTCGGTAAGCCGGTCTTCACATGGGGAAGCGCAAAACTTACAGCAAAAGGTACAGCGAGATCTGCGTATTTGAATGCGCTTCGAGAAGCGGACCGTAACAACTTCAAACCGCTTGTTGAGTTTGCAAGACAATAAATTCTCAATCTTTAAATCTCAAAATCTCATATGCCCAAACCAACAACAATTAACGAATACATCTCCACCGCTCCCAAAGAAGCACAGAAGATGCTGCGCGAACTGAGGGCGATATTGAAAAAAGCGGCGCCGAAAGCGAAGGAGTCCATTAAGTGGGGAGCGCCGGTGTTTGAAGAGGAAGGGATCCTCTTCGCATTCACCGCACACAGGTCGCATATCAATTTTATGCCGACACATTCCTCGCTTGCGCCATTCAAAAAGGAGTTGGAGAACTACACCACGGGGAAAGATACGGTCCAATTTCCGTACGACAAACCGCTCCCCAAAGGACTCATCCGCAAGATCGCCGCGTACCGCGTTTGGGATGTAAAAGAAAACGGCACGCTGTGGATGGGGAGGAAGTGAGATGCATATGCGTTTTACACCACCCCCTGTAATCCCCCTCCTCGTCGAGGAGGGGGATGCATGCACTCTCCAGCACCATAAACTCCTGATGGGGGTGGTGATAACACACGAAAGGAAAAAATGAAACAGACTTCATCCAAAAATATTGCGAAACTCGTCCTCCTCTCCGTTCTTTCTATCGGCGTACTGAACGGACAGAACACGGTCATCGACATCAACTCTAATTTGCGGCTGATCCGCATCTCCGATCATGCGTTCATCCATGAATCGTTTTCTCAGTCCGAAACGTACGGCAGACTCGGTTCCAACGGCATGTTGCTCATCGAAAACGGGAACGCCTTCCTGTTCGACACACCGATGACCGATTCCGTAACCGGACAACTCCTCTCCTACCTGCGCGATTCGATGAAACTCATTGTCGCTGGATTCATCACCAACGACTGGCACGGAGACAGCATGGAAGGATTGGAACTGATCATCGAAGCAGGAATTCCATCATACGCCCATGAAATGACCAGAACGATAGCGAAAGAAAAGGGACTGCCGGTACCGGAACATGGATTCACCGATTCCGTCACGATCAGGTTCGGTTCCTATGAGATCATCTGCCGTTATTACGGTGCAGCACATACAAGTAGTCCCCGGACATGGAAAATCCGGAGGGATCGAATTGATCGATCACACGATGGAACTTATTAAAAAATAATGCACTTCGTCCCCACGCTGGAGCGTGGGAACGAGTTACCGCGGTGAATCATCTCGTGCCTACGCTCTGCGTGGGCACGAGACCGAACATCTTGTTCCTACGCTCCGCGTAGAAACAAAACTGAGACGCTCAGCGTCGACAATTATACCATAGAAACTCTTGGCACGCACACAATATAAAATATATCATGCCGACCTTCCGCACTTTGTCACATGTACTGTCGTGAACTGGCTTCCTATTTTCAGCCATCCGTATCTTGCACAGGTGCTTCTCGACTCCCTCACGTTTCTCCAGAATGAGAAGCGACTCTGTGTGTACGGGTATGTGATCCTCGAAAATCATCTCCACCTTATCGCTTCCTCACCTGATCTATCAAAAGAACTTGGCGACTTCAAATCGTTCACCGCGGTGACGATAGTCCGGCTGTTGAACGAACGGCACATGCGATCATTATTGGATGAATTACGCCGCCATAAACTGGCTCACAAAACCGATAGAGAACATCAAGTGTGGCAGGAAGGAAGTCATCCTCAGGAAATTATCAGCGAGACGATGTTCAGGCAGAAACTTAATTATATTCACAATAATCCTGTTCGCCGCGGATATGTCAGCGATCCGCTCCATTGGCGCTACTCAAGCGCGGAAAATTACGCGGGCGGGAAGGGATTGATAGATGTCAATACGGAGTGGTAAGTAGAGACGCAGAGCGTCTGCCCCTGTATGTTCCCACGCCGGAGCGTGGGAACGAGATGCCCGAGCGTGGGAACTAGATACCGGAGCGTGGAAACGAAATACTACTCCATCCACCCTCCTCACACGAGGAGTGAAATCAGAGTTGGTGGTGTGAAAATACTGACCTACAGGGACAGGAGATAAACTTCACACAATGGTTTTTTGTATATTGAATCTCAATTCAATATGTCGGGCACAAAAAGAAACACGATTGAAAGCAATAGTCTACACTCACTACGGCTCACCTGACGTTCTTCATCTCAAAGAAGTGGCAAAACCGATCCCCAGAGAGAATGAGGTGCTCATCCAAGTTCATGCAGCATCGGTCAATGCGTACGACTGGCGGATGTTGAGAGCAAAACCTTTCCTGGTTCGACTCTATCGCGGCGCATTTTTCAGACCTGCATTCCCTATCCTCGGCGCCGACATTGCCGGGCGTGTTGAAGCAGTCGGAAAGAACGTAAAAGATTTTAAGCCGGGGGATGAAGTGTACGGAGATAATTCCCTCACCGGAGCGGGAGGATTTGCGGAGTATGTCGCCGTTCCGGAAAAAGTATTCGCTCACAAACCGGCTAACCTCACATTCGAACAAGCAGCGGCGGTTCCTATGGCGGCAATGACAGCGCTGCAGGGATTGCGCGATAATGGAAAGATCCAACCCGCACAAAAGGTACTGATCAACGGCGCATCCGGCGGCGTCGGTACATTCGCTGTGCAGATCGCCAAAGCGCTGGGTGCACATGTCACGGCAGTCTGCAGCACGCGGAACATCGAGCAATCGCGCTTGCTCGGTGCCGATATCGTTATCGATTATACAAAGGAAGACTTTACTCAAGGCGGTGAACGGTATGATGTCATTCTTGCCGCCAACGGATTCCATCCGATCGCATCGTATAAACAATCATTGACTTCCGCAGGAAAATATGTCATGGTTGGTGGCGCCGGCGCTCAACTTTTTCAGGCACTTCTCTTCGGTCCGGTGCTCTCAAAAAGCGGAGGCAAAACACGGGGAGCCTTGACCAGTGTTCCCAATCAAAAAGATCTTGTCTATATAAAAGAATTCATCGAAACAGGAAAAATAACTCCAGTCATAGAACGGCGCTACCCGTTGCACGAAGTAGCCGACGCAATCCGGTATATTGAACAGGGTCATGCGAGGGGAAAAGTTGTTATCACCATAAACGAATAAAACTATGAAAGCAATCGTCTACACACAATACGGTTCTCCCGATGTTCTCCACCTTAAAGAGGTTGACAAACCGATCCCAAAAGAGAAAGAAGTGCTCGTTAAAGTCCATGCGTCAACAGTCAATCGTACCGATTGCGGATTCCTGCGGGCGGAGCCGTTCATCGTCCGGTTCTTCAGCGGACTCACCAAGCCGAAGAATACAATCCTCGGGAATGAATTTGCGGGCGAGATCGAAGAAATTGGAAGCGGAGTAACATCATTCAAAATCGGAGACAACGTGTTCGGGATGAGCGGCGAAATATTCGGAGCACATGCGGAATACATTGCAGTGCATGAAGATGGACCCATTTCATTGATGCCGAAGAACTTCACGTATGAAGAAGCAGCGCCCGGCACCGAAGGGATCCACTATGCTTGGAATGATATCCGGGCGGCACGTGTGCAGCGCGGTCAGGATGTTCTCATCCATGGTGCCACGGGTGCAATCGGCACGGCGGCGGTGCAACTGGTCAAATATCTGGGTGCGCATGTCACCGCGGTCTGTAATACGAAGAATGTGGAATTGGTCCGTTCGCTCGGCGCCGATGTCGTCATCGACTATATGAAAGAAGATTTCACAAAAGTTGACCGGCTCTATGATTTTATTTTCGATGCAGTCGGAAAAAGTTCGTTCCGCGTTTGCAAGCCTCTGTTGAAACCGTCAGGCATCTTTTGCAGCACCGACTTCGGACCGTTTCCATGGAATCCGTTGTTGGCACTATGGACTCCGTTCTTCGGCGGCAAGAAAGTCATCTTCCCTCTTCCGAAGAATACCAAAAAGGATGTGACCTTTTTTAAGGAACTGATGGAAGCGGGCAAATTAAAACCGGTGATTGACAGGCGTTATCCGCTGGAACAAGTTGCAGAAGCATTCCGGTATGTTGAGACCGAGCAAAAGACGGGGAATGTGGTCATTATCGTCAAGAGCTAATCTCAAAAAACGGAAAACAAAATCAGGAGAAAATTGCATGACGACAATATTGCAAAACCATTACGTGCTTGCCGTCCATGATCTTGATAGATCGGCAAAATTTTTTGAAAAACTCGGCTTTGCAATTTCATTGAAGCCGGATGGATGGATCTTCCTCACAAGAGATAATTGCATGGTCATGCTCGGTCACTGCGCAGATTCGATCCCCGCTGCTAAACTTGGCGACCACAGTTATTTCGGCTACTTGCGCGTTGATAATGCGACGGAGTACTACAAAGAGATAAAAGCCAAAGGAATTTCAATCGGGCATCCCTTGGAAGACAAGCCATGGGGAATGCGTGAATTCAGCGTCGTATCACCTGAGGGACATCGATTAACGATCGGCGAAATTATAGAAAGCGGTCACTGATCGTTGACTCCCAAACTCCATTTAGGAAAACACAAAATAACAACATCGAAAAACCGAATGACCAAACAAATCTTATCAACTGCTCTATTCAGTATAATTTTACTTCACACCTGTGATGTAACAATATCGACAGCTCAAACTTCAACCGGACGATATCTCTTGCTGAAACCTTCAGCAGAGTCGAACGGGATGGGAGGCACCGGCGTCGCGATGGAGCGCTCTCCGTTTGCATCGTATTTCAATCCGGCGGCATTGGCATTTTCCCCCTCTATCAGCTTCGCAGGTTCGCTCGGAAATCCGATCCCCTTTTTTGAGAACATCAAGCACTCATATATCACCGGATCGGTGCACCTTTCGGGTTCGACAACAATAGGCGGAAGTGCAAACCTGTATTGGAAAGGACGTCATGCAATAACGTCCGAACGAAACGAAGATATTTTATCCGCTGAGGATATCATGGACTGGGAAGCGAAACTGTCTTTCGGACACACTCCATCAGACGACTTCAGTATCGGCGTAAATATTGGGATCTTGCAGTTGAATCTCTCTGGCATCGGAACAGGGACAGAGCAGGGAAAAGGACGATCGACATCTGTTGTAGTGGAAGGGGGCATTCTCTACAGGAATTTTGCCCAGGAGGCTACATTTGTTTCCGAACAGGATGAAACGGAAAAACCGCTCTCTGCTTTAAGCGATCCGTATGTTCACACAGGATTTTCGTTTGGCGCAGCGTTAACAAACGCGGGACCACAGATTACATTCATTGATCCTGCACAATCCGATCCACTCCCAACAACATTGACATTCGGCTATGCGTATTCGCCAGTCCGAACGTATTGGATCGGCGCGATGCTCGCGATTGATGCAGAGGAACAATTCTCTGAATATTCGTTTGTCGATTATCTTCATCTGGGAACTGAAATCACTCTCGTAAGAATAGTCGCTGCCCGAATCGGATATGTCAAAGATATTGCAGGACCGAGGAATTCGTACTGGACGTACGGCGCGGGTTTGAAATTAAAATTTTTACATATTAATTATGCCCGCTTTACACGGGCACTGATCCCTTCTTGGCACTTAGATGGAGCATTCATATGGGAATTATAATGAAACGACATTCAACATTGGTTCATTTGCTCATCATACTCCTGCTCGGAATGGGCGGCTGCGGCAAAGATGATGAGATCGCAGCGACATTTGACGGCGATGAAAAATTGGAAGAGGGTTCTCAAACTCCCTTAATGCTCACACAGAATTATCCGAATCCGTTCAATCCGGTGACAACATTTAAAGTGTACGTCGCTAAAGAAATGCACCTCTCAATCCGTGTATATGGTGAAGAGTGGCAGGAAACATCAAAACTTTTAAATAGGACACTTAGACCGGGAATATATTCAATTTCATTCGACGCAAAAGATCTTCCTAGCGGAGTGTACTATTATGTTGCTGAAGGGGATGGGCACAAACAGATACGTGCAATGAGGTTAATGAAGTAATAATTTACCCGCGCGAAATTCTCCGCCTCTTTGAGTCTCTGCGGTGAATAGTTTCTAGACTAATTCCACCTTCGGCACGTTGGGAATGATCCCTTTCTCGTGCCCGAGTCTGAAGAGCAATTCGAGCGCCTGCTTTCCCTTCTCTCCCATATCGATCGTCAGTTCGCTCACATACATCTTCACAAATTTTTCGCCCAGTGAATAGTCGATTCCTCTTCCCCATTTCATTGCGTAGGGAATCGATTCGCTCTGATGAGTGTAGCCGTAGTGGATGCTCTCTTTCAATCCAATGGATAATTTCTTTGCGAGCTCCAAGCCGAGATCCTTCCGCACGACGTCGAGTCCGAGCGGCAGCGGGAGTCCTTTGGAATATTCTTCCCAGAACTCACCAAAGTCAAGTATCTTGTTGAATCCCTCTTTTCCGTACGTCAATTGCCCTTCGTGGATAAGCAATCCGGCATCAAATTCACCGGAATTCACTCGGTCCATGATCTGGTCGAACGGAACATCGACATTCTTGATCCCGTCGGTAAAAATTTTGAAAAGAAGCGTCGCTGTGGTCAGTTTTCCCGGCGTGGCGACAGTTTTTCCTTTCAGTTCGTCAAGCGTTTTGTATTTCTTCGAGACGATCACCGGACCGTACCCTTCTCCCATACTTGCGCCGGTCACCATGATCCAATACTTGTCTGCAACATACGGGAACGTATGCGCGGAGATCGCAGTCACTTCCAATTCGTTATTCATCGCGCGCACATTCAGCGATTGGATGTCCTCAAGCATATGCTCGATCTTGATGCCGTCTAATTTTACTTTTTCGCTGGCAAGCCCGTAGAACATGAAGGCATCGTCTGGATCGGGGCTGTGGCCTACTTTTATTATTCGTTCTTTCATAGATTCTTCCTTAATTCAATTCTTATTGATCATGCTTCGACGCGTGCCGCCGCATAATAGTCATCCTGAGCAAGCGAGAGTAGTTTACGAGCGCCTGTCTGCCGGAATGCAGGCGTCGAAGGATGAATTGATTCTCGGGCGACACTTGCTCAGCATGACTATTCTTTTATTTCACACCTGTATAAATCGTGGCGATACCGAATGTCAGCCGTTCTTCGCGCAGATCGGAAAAACCTGCATGATGCAGCTTTGTTAGAAAATCATTCCCTTCCGGAAACTTCATCACGGTATCGGGAAGGTATTGATACGCTTCCTTGTCTTTTGAGATCATCCGTCCCACCATCGGCAGGACGTTCCTGAAATAAAAGAAATACAACTGCTTCAATGGAAATATCCTGGGACGAGAGAATTCCAGCACGACGATCTTTCCACCGGTGCGCAGCACGCGGTACATTTCAGACAATCCTTTGTCGAGATGCTCGAAGTTTCTCGCACCAAACGCGACGATCGCCGCATCGAACGACGCTGCACCGAACATCAGATTCTCCGCCTCGCCGGATTGAAGTTCGATCGTACCGGTGAGATTCCTTTGAGCGATCTTCTTTCTTCCCACCTGAAGCATCGGCTCGGAAATGTCAACACCGATCACCTTCTGGGGATTCAGACGCAGCGCGGCAAGTGCAAAGTCTGCAGTACCAGTCGCAACATCCAATATCCGTTTGGGATGATTGTGAGTGAGAGTTTGAATCGCTCTTCGCCGCCAGTAAAGATCAACTCCACCGCTGAGGAGGTGATTCAGAAGGTCGTACCGATACGCAATATTATCAAAGAGAGAACGGACGTATTCTTTCTGCATAACTTGGCACAATAAAACCTTGTGAAGGTTCCTTGATATCGAAAGCACCCTTCGCAAGGTTGTGGTTTGTTTCTTTACACGGCTTTGTTAATATACAAAATAATCACTCCTCGTCGAAATGTTTTGTCAGTCGCGTTGCTTTTCTTTTGCTGTGGAGCTTTTTCTTTTCGAGCCGTTTCTTCCGTGAGGATTTTGTCGGTCGTGTTGCCAGGCGTTCTTTTTCTTCCAGCGAGGCATCGTCGATCATATCTGCAAGTTTTTGCAACGCAATCTGTTTGTTCTGCCACTGGCTGCGCGATTCCTGGGATACGACATGCAATAGACCGAACGAATCGAGTCTGCGCGAAAGATTCTTTCGTACCCGTTGTTTGATTTCATCTGATGCGATGATGTCGTCGATATGAATCGCGATCTCAACTTTCGTCGCTACCTTATTGACGTTCTGTCCCCCTTTTCCGCCGCTTCGGCTGAACTTGAATGCAAGCGCAGATTCAGGGATCGTAATATCGCTATTGATAATCAGATCGTTCATATCTTCCCGTGAATGTTCCCGCGCCGGCGCGTGGGACCAAAATCTTCAGTTGCCCGACAGTTCAACTGCCGCAGTACAGTGCCAGTCGAATCCGGAGATTCGACCTACAAACAAAAATACCGCCTTTGAGGGGCGGTATTGAAACACGAACAATTAGAGATTTACGGAGTCGGATTTTCGCCGACAAATTCCACAACATCTTCACCGCCGTCAACACCGATCGTATTCCCCGAAATAAAATATGCATCTTCATGTGCCAAGAGCGAGATCGCCTTTGCAACGGCATCCGGTGTTGTCAGACGCAGAGCCGGATTTTTCGACAATGCGATGTTGATCATCCTTTCATTGCCGGGGATCTTGCGGAGTGCTGCCGTATCGGTCACCCCTGCCATGACCGCATTGGCGGTAATGCCGTAGGGACCAAGTTCCAGTGCCAGTTGACGGATGTACGATTCCGACGCCGCTTTTGCAGCAGAGACAGCGCCGTAATCCGGGAATTGAGAATGTCCGCCGGAACTGGTCATAGTAAAGATCCTTGCTCCCTTTTTCATCAACCCTTTGTTGAAGACCGCCTGCGTCCAGTACACCAGTGCGTTTGCCATCACATCCATTGTCATTTCGATCTGTGCCTGCGTCAATTGATTTTTCGGATCCTTTGCAATGAACGGCTTCAACGAACCGAATGCGAGCGAATGCATCAGCACCCGTACATTCGATTCCGGCGATGTGAATTCCTTTGCCAATGTATCGACAATTTCTTTCCGTTTCTCTGCATCGGTTGCGTTCACATTAAAGAAGATCGCTTTCACGCCGTGAGACTCACAGTCGCTCTTCACTTTTTCTGCATTCGGGATCGTCGCTGCACGGTCAAAGTGAACGCCGCAAATATTCATCCCGTGCTTCGCCAGTTCCACTGCTGTCGTGCCGCCGAAGCCGCTCGAAGCGCCGAGAATGAGTGCCCAATCTGTTTTTTTGAATCGGTAATCTACTGACACGTTATTTCCTCGTAATAGTGATGTGGTAATGAAAATACAAAGTTTTAGTGAATAAAATCAAATTATTCTACTGTGACGCTTTTTGCCAGATTCCTCGGTTGATCAACATTGCATCCCCGCCTGACGGCGATATGATATGCAAGCAACTGCAGCGGTATCACGTTCACGATCGGGGAAAGCATATCCGTGGTTTGCGGAACAGTGATAACATGATCGGCAAGAGAACGAATCTGTTTGTCATCCTCGTTGGCAATGGCAATGATCTTCCCTTTTCTCGCTTTTACTTCCTGGATATTTGAAATGACCTTGTCATACGTGTTGTCTTTTGTCGCGATGACAACAACAGGCATATTCTCATCGATCAGAGCAATGGGACCATGTTTCATTTCCGCGGCAGGATATCCTTCTGCGTGTATATAGGAAATTTCTTTCAACTTCAATGCACCTTCCAACGCAACGGGAAAATTATATCCGCGACCAAGATAGAGGAAGTTGGAAGTGGTCTTGAATTCGTCAGCAATCCGAACAATTTCAGAAGTATCTTTCAACATCGACTGTACTTTGTCGGGCAATGCGAGCAGTTCTTTGGCAATCGCTTTCCCTTGTTCTGCAGAGATCGTACCGCGTTGACGAGCAACGAGCAATGTCACCAACGATAATACGATCAGCTGCGAAGTAAATGCTTTCGTCGATGCGACGCCGATCTCCGGTCCAGCGTGGATATAGACACCCCCCTGGCTTTCGCGAGCAATCGTGCTTCCCACAACATTGCAAATACCGAGCACCGACGCCCCTTTCTTTTTTGCCTCGCGTAATGCCGCGAGCGTGTCTGCCGTCTCTCCACTTTGACTGATCAAAAAGAGAAGATCGTTCGGTTTAATGATCGGATTACGATATCGGAATTCCGACGCATACTCCACTTCCACGGGGACTTTGGCATACTGTTCCATCATATATTCGCCTACAAGTCCGGCATGCCACGACGTACCGCATGCCGTAATGATCATTCTCTGTGCACTTTCCAACTGCAGCATCACATCCCGAAGCCCGCTTAATTTTGAATTCCCTTCGTCGAGGAGAACCCGACCACGCATCGCATTGCGCAATGTCTCCGGCTGCTCCATGATCTCCTTCAGCATGAAGTGATCGTAGCCCCCTTTTTCGATCTGTTCGATATCGAACGTGATCTTTTCGACCTGCTTCACAATATCGACATTGTCGATCGTCTTCGTCTCGAATTTATTTTTCGACAGCACCGCAATCTCGCCATCCTCCAAATAGACCACCTGGCGTGTGTACGGAACGATTGCCGATGCATCCGATGCCACAAAATGTTCATTCTCACCCACGCCGATGATCAACGGACTCCCTTTCCTCGCTACAATGATCTTATCCGGTTCTTGGGATGATACGACGGCGATACCGTATGTGCCGTCAACCTGACGAAGTGCAAGTCGGACTGCAGTTTCGAGATCTCCTGAAACTTTTTTCATCTCCTGGATCAAATGAACGAGTGCTTCAGTATCTGTAGCAGAAGAAAATTTATATCCCAGCTTTTCCAAAGTTGCACGGATCGATTGATAATTCTCGATAATACCGTTATGGATCATTGCGATCGTGCCGTCGTGACTGACATGCGGATGCGCGTTGATATCGCTCGGCTCGCCATGTGTTGCCCAGCGAGTATGGCCGATACCG
>JACPGG010000091.1 GCA_016182545.1 Ignavibacteriales bacterium | reverse complement strand
CGTGCGTACTCCTTCCCGTATTGACCGCGATTTTTTTGTTCCCGCATCCCCTCCCTACCTGCTTGCCGGCGGTTCAGGATTTGTGTCGGAAAAAGTTATCGCGTACGAGGCAGGGTATCGCATCTACCCGTTGAAAAGTTTTCTTATCGATGCTGTTCTATACTATAACACGTACGATGATATTCGAAGTGTGGAATTGCAACCGGATTCCTCATTCCTCTTACAGAACGGTTTAGAGGCGACAACATACGGTGGACGGGTTGCCGGTACGGCACAGATTATGGATTGGTGGAAATTAAAATTTGTGTACATACACTTTCAGAAGACGATTGCCCTGAAACCGTGGAGTAACGATGCCAATAAAGGATTCGGTGAAGGAAACGATCCCAGGCATCGTCTGTTTTTCCAATCAACAATGGACATCGGAGAAAACTGGGATGTTGATTTCTGGGTACGGTATATTGACGCTCTCCCAAATACAAATGCGCCCGTTCCTGCGTACACAGGGGTTGATGCACGCGTTGGGAGGAAGATTACTGATAATATCCGAGCCTCCATAATGCTTCAGAATATTTTTACACCTTGGCATACGGAGTTCGGTTCACCTTCGACTCGCTACCAAATCGGTCGCGAAATTTATGCGAAAATTTCTTTCTCGCTATAACTCCTATGAATAAATACATCACCATCGTATTCCATGCGCTGCAAAAGAAACGAATAGCCATCTCGCTAACTCTTGCTGCAACCGTTCTTTTTACCGCAGCCACTACCTACTCACAAAGCCAAAAAGAGATCGAGTACCGGTTCAAAGCGGTCTACCTCTTGAACTTCCTCCAGTTCATCGAATGGCCCGATTCTTATCATGATAACGATCAATCGCCGATCATCCTCTCCATCGTGGGAGATGACCCGTTCGGGGAGATTCTTGACGAGACGTTCCGCAACGAAAAGATCGGCGGACATCCCGTCGTTCTGTACCGTTTCGATTCAATTACAAAAATCGGAAAGTGTCACGCCGTGTTCATCTGCGAGTCTGAAAAAAATATACCACCCGAAATGTTGCAGAAACTTAATGCGGCATCAATTCTCACGATCAGTGATATGGACGATTTTGGAGACCGGGGAGGAAGTATCGGCTTTTACTTGGAAAGGAATAAAGTACGGTTTGAAATAAATATGAAGGCGCTCAAACAAGGAGATTTAAAGGCGAGCTCGAAACTGCTCCGTCTCGCTCGAATCACTAATCCTTTGTGAATGAATGAAATTCTTTGACAACAAATCGATCAGCACCAAACTGAAACTGGTAATTCTTTCTACGACGCTGCTCTCCGTCGTTTTTGTCTTTGCCGGTTTTTTCATCTATGAGCGTATCACGTTCAGAAAAATTACGGTGAACGACCTTGAAACAAAAGGGAGCATCATTGGAGAAAATGTCAACGCCGCGCTGGCATTCCGAGACTCAAGCGATGCCGCACGTGTGCTCAGCTCGTTGCGGTCGCAGCCGCGTATCATTTCAGCCGCGATCTATGACAACAGCGGCAAACTCTTTGCCACGTACGTTCGTCCGAACCAATCTGCCGTGTTTCCCGACCGGCCCGAATCTGAATCGGTGTACTATCAGGACGATGATCTGATCCTTTTCAAAGCGATCTCTGTGAATGAACAACGCATCGGAACAATCTACATACGGACCGACCTGCTGAACGAAACTGAACGGTTTTGGTCGTATCTACAAATTGCCCTTCTGGTGCTTATCGGATCGCTCGCAATTGCATACACAGTTGCAACGGTACTCGAACGGAACATCTCAAAGCCCATCACGAACCTTGCTTCCACCGTTCAGGACGTTTCTCAACGACAGGATTATTCCATTCGTACATCAAGAACAACAAACGATGAGACCGGTTTTTTGGCGGATGCATTCAACCAGATGCTGGCGCAGATACAGGAACGGGACTCGATACTTCAACAAAGCGAAGAGCGGTACAGAAACCTGTTTGACTACAACCCGCTTCCCATGTGGGTCTTCGATGCCGCGACCCTTGCATTTTTAGAGGTGAATGAGGCAGCGGTGAACCATTACGGGTATAGCCGTGAAGAGTTCCTACGTATGACGATCAAAGATATCCGTCCGCAGGAAGAGGTTCCCCGGCTTTTGAATGATATTCAACAGCACCATCAGGGACACGATGATGCTGGTATCTGGAAGCACCGGAAAAAAGATGGAACGATCATCGATGTTGAAATAACGTCGCACGAATTGGTGTTTGCCGGAACAGAGGCAAAACTCGTCCTTGCCAACGATGTTACAGAACGAAAGCGGGCGGAAGAGGGACTGAAAAATGCGGAGAAACGATACCGGACAACACTCGATAACCTGCAGGAAGGATGTCAGATCATCTCCTTTGACTATCGCTATCTATATCTGAACGATGTGGCGGCGAAACAAGGACGATACCCAAAGGAAAAATTGCTCGGAAAGACAATGATGGAGATATATCCGGGGATCGATGCATCGCCATTTTTCAATCAGCTACGCCGGTGTTTAGAAGAACATCGCTCCCATCACATGGAAAATGAGTTCGCGTATCCCGACGGATCGGTCGGCTGGTTCGATCTCAACATCGAACCGATTCCGGAAGGAGCGTTCATACTTTCGATCGACATCACAAAGGAGAAGCAGCAGGAAAAAGAATTGAAAACGTACCGTGAGCAGCTGGAAGAACTTGTCGAGCAACGGACGCAACAACTTGAAATCGTCAACAAGGAACTCGAAGCATTCTCATATTCCGTATCTCATGATCTGAGGGCGCCGCTTCGTCATATCGACGGATTTGCAGAATTGCTGCGCAAGAACGCGGCTGAGTCCCTTGATGAAAAAGGACGGCGGTACGTTTCCGTCATCTCCGAATCAGCAAAACAAATGGGAACGCTGATCGATGAATTGCTCGTCTTCTCGCGTATGGGACGCACTGAAATGCGTTCGTCAAAAATCAGTACCCGGAATCTTGTCCGGGAGACCATCTCACAGCTTGAAAAGGAAACGGAGAATCGCATCATCGAATGGAAGATCGGAACACTCCCTGATGTCGAAGCGGATTCCTCGATGCTTCGCCTTGTCTTTCAAAATTTGATCAGTAATGCAATTAAATATACCGGCACGCGTGAACGTGCTGTCATTGAAATTGATTCCATCAACAAGGACAATGAAACAGTCATCTTGGTTCGCGATAATGGCGTCGGTTTCGATATGATGTACAAGGATAAATTATTCGGCGTCTTTCAACGGCTCCACAGTGCGGCTGAATTCGAAGGAACGGGCATCGGGCTTGCAAACGTACGCCGCATTGTGCAGCGCCATGGAGGCATTGTGTGGGCTGAAAGCGAAATCAACAAAGGGGCGACATTTTATTTTTCAATTCCACAAAAGAAAGGATAGCGTATGGATTTATTTAAGAACATTCTCCTTGCGGAAGACAATCCCAAAGATGTGGAATTGACACTGGAGGCGCTTGCCGAACACAAACTTGCAAATGACGTTATTGTTGTAAATGACGGCGCAGATGCATTGGACTATTTGTACCGCCGCGGAAGGTATGAAAGCCGCTCAGCCGGCAACCCCGCCGTCATATTGCTCGATTTGAAAATGCCGAAAGTGGACGGCATTCAAGTTTTGAAAACGATCAAAGGCGACGAGCGTTTGAAGACCATCCCCGTTGTCGTATTGACATCCTCTCGCGAAGAGCAAGACCTGGTCGAAACATATCGTTTGGGGGTCAATGCATATGTGGTAAAACCGGTAGAGTTCCAGGAATTTTTGAAAGCGGTCTCACAGCTCGGCATCTTTTGGGCGCTCATCAACGAGCCGCCCCCCGGAACGGATCGAAGACTGCAATAGTCCATTTGACGTAATATTCCACAGGAGTTCGTTATGAAAAAACCTCTGCGCATTTTACATGTTGAAGACAATGAGAGAGATGCAGATCTCATTCAATCGTTGTTGGTCCACGAGGGGTTTGAACCTAACATTAAACGTGTGGATTCC
Organism: Ignavibacteriales bacterium; assembly: GCA_016182545.1. Classification (GTDB taxonomy): domain Bacteria; phylum Bacteroidota; class Ignavibacteria; order UBA10030; family UBA8401; genus SpSt-333. Next base: position 31,041 of record JACPGG010000091.1, on the reverse strand, counting down.
AGGGATGGTTTTATAAACGAACTTTCCCGCGGCGAATTTGATATTGTGTTGTGCGATTATAACCTCCCTTCGTTCGACGGAAAGAGCGCACTCGTACTGGCAAAGGAACAACGTCCCGAGATCCCGTTCATTTTCGTCTCCGGTACTATTGGCGAAGAACGCGCCATTGACGCGCTGAAGCGCGGAGCGACCGATTACGTGATCAAGGATCGTTTGGAGCGATTGATCCCTGCCGTTCAGCGTGCAGTGCGCGAAGCGGAGGAAAAAGCGGTGCGAAAAAGTCTCGAAGAGCAGTTGTTCCATGCGCAGCGAATGGAGAGTATCGGTACGCTTGCCGGGGGAATCGCACACGATTTTAACAATATTCTCGGCATCATTATGGGACATGCTTCCCTTCTTGAAAAAATCCGTACCGATCCGATAAAATTTTCCGACAGCACTCAAGTGATCCTGCAGGCGACACGGCGCGGGGCAATGCTGGTACGTCAACTGTTGACTTTTGCAAGGAAGAATGAGGTCGTTGTCGAAACGGTCCACATCAACGATGTGGTGACCGAAGTGGTAAAATTATTAAAAGGGACATTTTCAAAATCCATCACCCTCACCGCGGTGAAAGAGAATGACCTTCCGACAATTGCCGGCGACGCTACACAAATTCAACAGATCTTGTTGAACTTGTGCGTTAACGCCCGTGATGCCATGCCCAACGGAGGTACATTGACGATAACGACCGAGAAAATTCATGGGAACCGATTGCGCAATACATTTTTGAAAGCAATGGATACCGATTATGTCCGCATCAAAGTTTCCGATACCGGGACCGGCATGAGTGCGGAAACACGAAAACGGATCTTTGAACCATTTTATACGACGAAGGACCCCGGAAAAGGCACAGGGCTTGGACTTGCGGTTACTTTCGGGATCGTCGAGATCCACAACGGGTTCATCGATGTAGAAAGTGAACTTGGGAAAGGAACGACATTCTCTATTTATTTTCCGGGAAGCCAAGCGGCAACAATCCCCGGTGAGGACGAGAACAGCGGTACCGACGATTCATTGAACGGCACCGAGATCCTCTTGATCATCGAGGATGAGGAAATTTTGAGAGAACTGTTGACGCATGCCCTCGCCGCACACGGATATAAAATCCTTTCCGCTGCAGATGCCGAAGAAGGCGTGATGATGTATAAACAGAACGCAGAAAAGATCGATCTTGTGATCAGCGATTTCGGTCTGCCGAAGTTCGACGGATTTGAGGTGCTGAAGCGTCTGAAAGCGATCAACCTCGATATCAAATTCATTCTCGCCTCGGGATATATCGAGCCCGAACAACGTTCGATGTTCATGAGTGAGGGAGCACGGGAGATCATTCAAAAGCCGTATGATCCGCAAAAGTTTCTGAGCGTGATCCGAAAAGTTTTGGATGAATAGAACATCTCGGTACACACAATCGAATTATCGGGCAAGATCCCTGCTAATGTATGTCGAGTAATCCTTGACGATTGGCGTATATTCATTTGTAAATAAAGGGGACGAGATCATGAAATCTGCGGTCGATCTGTTGCACGCAGTCGGCACATTGTACAACACGGAAATTCTCAGCAGCGCTTTCACATCCACATCGTGCGGCTGCGGCTCCATCGGATCCCAAAAGAAGATCACCATGTCCACCTTTCTTTCCGCGATCAATGCCCCGAGCTGCTGATCGCCCCCCAGCGGTCCGGAGATGAGTTTTGTGATCGAGATTTTTCTGCCGCTGTTCTTCCCCGCTTTTGCTTTCAACGTTTGCTCTACCAATTTGCCGGTCGTTCCGGTGCAGATCAACGAATGATCAAGCAGCGCATCCCAATTCCATTCCACCCACTCGACCATATCCTTTTTTCTGTTATCGTGCGCCACAAGCGCGATCTGTTTTTTGCTTTTCATCTCTCTCCTTTTCGTCTCTGTTCTTTATAGAATATAATAACTTGCCGGTGAGTTACAATTGTCATGATATAAAGGTAGTGGGCTATTTGGGTAATTCGTCACCCCGAACTTGTTTCGGGGTCTATGAAAGATGCTGAAACAAGCCTGTCCTGAAATGTTGTTATTCAGGGTTCAGCATGATGGGATTGATACTGCAGGGAATAGTGAAATTAGAAGTAGCCCACGACTGATATAAATTCCCTGTTACGGTAGCGGGGTCTTTTGAAAATTAATGATATAATCATGGATAGATTCCCGATAGAAACATTCGGGAATGACATTATTTCTGATTTCGTCATGCCCGCGGATTTTAAGCGGGCATCCAAAAGACCCCACTTCTCCTGTTACTTTTTTCTTCCGACTTGCGTATCTTCTTCCATGGTTACGATCATTGAGTTTTCCGACCGCCACAAAGATGCTTTCAAAACGCTCAACGAAGAGTGGCTGAACAAATATTTCACCATAGAACCGATGGACACCCTCCTCCTTTCCGAGCCGCAAAAAGAGATCATTGATAAAGGGGGACGGATATTTTACGCAATGCTGAATAATGAAATCGTCGGCACCGCTTCATTGCTGAATGAAGGGAACGGACTCTTCGAACTCGGCAAGATGGCGGTCACCGAAAAATATCAAGGGGCGGGAATCGGAAAAAAATTATTGGAGCATTCCCTTGCTACAGCAAAAGAGATCGGCGCAAAGAAAGTTATTCTCTACTCCAACACAAAATTGGGATCGGCGATCCATTTGTACAGAAAGTTCGGATTTGTGGAGGTTCCTCTGGATGCAAGTCTGTATCAACGGGCGAATATTAAGATGGAAAAGGTGTTGTAAAAATAAATAATGTTGGAAACACCTCTTTACTCAAACTACAGTGTCTCTCCAAGCCCAGCTGTGCAGGCATTCGAAGATGAACCAACCATGCCACGATTAAGAGACCTAAAACTTTCAACGGATCACAAAATAATTGCCGGCGTGTGCGCGGGAATCGCCGAATGGCTTGGATGGAAAAGGATCACGGTCAGGATCATTTTTATCGTCGGATCGGTCCTGCCGGTGCTACCGGGATTTGTTGTGTATATTATTCTTTGGATGATTCTTCCAAAAAAACATCTATAAATTAACGGAATGAACATGAACCAGATCGGAAAAACACCGCTGTTAAAATTGGAACGGCTCACAGAACCGGGCTGCGCCGACATCTACGTAAAGTACGAAGGAGCAAATCCCACCGGCAGCATGAAAGACCGGATGGCGCTTTCGATGATCGAAGGAGCCGAGAGAAGAGGTCAATTGAAACCGGGCGGAACTGTCGTGGAATACACAGGCGGCAGCACCGGCAGTTCGCTCGCAATGGTCTGCGCAATGAAAGGGTACCGCGCGCACTTCGTTTCATCCGATGCATTTGCACAGGAAAAATTGCAGACGATGCGGGCATTCGGCGCGCAATTGGACGTGATCCCGAGCGGCGACGGACGCATCACCGCCAAACTGATCAATGCGCTGATCGAACGGGCGAGAGAGTTAAGCAAGCAGCCGAATACATTCTGGCCCGATCAATTCAACAATGTCGACAATAGGAACGCGTATCATGCGATGGCGAGGGAGATCATGGATGTGCTCGGAACCAATATCGACGAATTTATCACGGGAGTCGGTACCAGCGGAAGTTTTTCCGGCAACGCGGAAGCATTCAAGAAAGAAATTCCGAAGGTCCGCTGCATTGCAATTGAACCGAAAAATGTTCGGGCACTTTCCGGCGGCGATGTGTCGGGTTCTCATAAACTGGAGGGGATCGGATCGGGATTCGTTCCTGCGATCTGCAGATTGGATCTTGCGGACGAGATCATCGCCGTTTCCGATGAGGATGCGTACGACACTGCGCGAAAACTGGCTCGCATGGAAGGGATCTTCGGAGGAATTACCTCGGGCGCCAATGTGTGGGGAGCGATGCAGCGCGCGAAAATTATCGGACCGGGAAAGAAGATCGTCACGATCATTGTCGATTCGGGATTGAAGTATCTTAACGGGGATTTATATAGATAACCACAAGATTTTCCAAATCTAAAAGATTTGGAAAATCTGACAGTATCTCATTAGTGTCAATGGACTATCATAAAAAATTCATCGCTCATCTCGATCTCGATTGCTTCTTCGTCTCCGTCGAACGGATCAAAGATCCGTCGCTGATCGGCAAGCCGGTCGCCGTCGGCGGTGTCGGCAGACGCGGTGTCGTTTCTTCCGCATCGTACGAAGCGAGAAAGTTCGGCGTCCGTTCCGCCATGCCGATGGGACAGGCGCTCGATCTCTGTCCGCAGTTGATCGTTGTACGGGGAAGTCATGGCGAGTACGGCAAGATCTCGAAGCGGCTCTATAAATTCATGTGCGACTACGCGCCGATCGTTCAGCAGGCATCCATCGATGAGATGTATATGGATTTTACCGGCTGCGAAAAACTGTACAACAACGATCTGCCGGGACTGATGCGCACGCTGCAGGCACTGGTGAAAAAAGAATTCTCGCTCCCCTGCACCATCGCCCTTTCTTCCAACAAGATCATTTCCAAGATCGCCACCGGCTGTATGAAGCCGGAGGGTTTGATCATTGTTGAACATGGCTTGGAAAAAGATTTCCTCGCCCCGCTCGACATTGCAGTGATTCCCGGTGTCGGCACGAAGACTGAAAAAGAACTGCGGAAATACAACTTCAACACGATCCGTGATATTCAGAAAGCGAAAAAAGAAACAATCGAAGCGATACTGGGGGACCACGGCAGATATTTCTACCGCACGGCAATTGGATTGGGAAACGACGTGCTCGACGTGGGATGGAAACGGAAAAGCATCAGCAACGAAAACACATTCATGGAAAATATTTCGGACAGGAATGAACTGCTGAAGAACCTGTTCGAATTGACGGAAAGTGTCTGCTACAACACGCGGCGGTACGGCTGGAAAGGAAAGACGGTGAAGTTGAAACTGCGGTACTCGGACTTCTCGACCATTACCCGCAATATCACTCTCAAAGAACCGACAAACGACGACAGGATCGTATTCGATGCGGTGAAAAGTATTTTTTTGAAGGCATATACAAGAAAATTCCCTATCCGTTTGCTGGGGGTTGGATTAACTCAATTCTCCGAATCAAAGGATGAGACGATGTCCATCTTCGCCGAAGATGAAAAGCGGATGCAGATATTGAATGCTGTCGATAAACTGCGGAAGAAATTCGGGGATGATGCGATACACACAGGTAAGTTATGATGACAAACATTGTTTCGCTCTTAGAGACGGCTCGCATGGGGAAGAAATTCTCGAAAAAATGGATTTTTCAATATCACGTAAATACATGATACCGTGATATCTAAAAAATATGTATTATCCTATCAAGTAATAGTCCACCGATTGACTATTCATATTCAACAGGTGCAATATTTATCAGGAGTGTATCTATATGATAAAATCTTTATTCTCTTTTTGCCTTGTCATCACCATTGTCGTTGCTGGTACAAAAAATACTCGAAGTCCCGTTGTGCATAAATCCTCCGTGCTGTTTGAGCAACGGCTTTCTCAGATAAGCAACAATGAGTTCTATATAACAAATTATGGTGTATACGGCCACAATGTCTCGTCTGCTGGTGCGGGATGGTTTTGGCCGCGGGGTTCAGCTAGAGCATACATCTACGGACAATCAATTTGGTTCGGGGCAAAAAAAAGGAACTTGTACGATACGGTAAAAGTAGTATCCGTCGGATACAACCCCAACAGCGGCGCTTCATGGTTTGCACCAGGTTCAGTGGTTGATGGTATGAGAGTGCTACCCGATACCGATCCCCGTGCCAAAAAATATTATATGTATGTCGGAACAGATTTCTCTTCCGAAGGAAAGAACACGAAGAATGGATCTTTGCCGGATTGGCCTTTACGGTGGAAGAATTCGTCGAAACAGCCGGGGAAAGACGGATATTATGGTGACTACCTTTCAGACAGCACCGAAAGAGCTCAATATCCTCCTGTGTTCATATCAGATGAAGATATGTTTTGCATTTATAAAGATACAGACACGCTTCGAAATCCAGAGTACAAACCCAACACCGGGTACCCGCTTGGCCTCGACATTCAGCAGACCGTCTATTCGTGGGGATCTGGACCAAGCAAAGACTTTGTCTATTTAATCTACAACGTCATTAACAAAAGCGGCGATACTCTACGTGAGTGTTATTTAGCGCCTGCGGGTGATTCCGATATCGGCAGTTCAACCAATGATCATAACTCTTTTTATAGCAACGATTCTATCTTGAACCTGGCTTTTCAATTCACCGAAAATGAGGGCGGATACATCGGCGTTATCGGATTCGATTTTTTGGAAAGTCCTGTAGTAAAAACATCCGCTGACTCCCTGCTTATATTCCAGCGAACCGGTCGTGCAAAAAATGTGGGAAGCCAAATCGGTTTAACAACATTCCGGAACTGGGGCATTGATAACGATCCACCCAATGGCCCTGCACGATACGACTTTATGGCGGCCGGAGTTCGCGATGGCGATACCGGACCAGGTGACAAGAGACTTTTGATGGCAACAGGACCTTTTACTATGGCACCCAATGATACTGCTCGTGTTGTAGTATGTGTGTTGGTTGCGCCTGGAAAAGGAAACCCCATTTCCGGCGACGTACAAACAAACGGATATCTTGATTCGCTAGTCGCGCTGGACAAGTATGCTCAACTTGTGTATGACAACGATTTCCAAATTCCTATGTATGTACAGGATGAAACGTTGGCTCCAAAAGTATTTTCGCTTGCCCAAAACTATCCCAATCCTTTCAACCCTGAAACAGAAATTCGGTTTACTACCGGCGTTTCGTCCCATGTATCATTGAAGGTGTACAATGTTTTGGGACAACTGGTGGCAACGTTGAAAAATGAATATCTCAAAGCCGGAGAGTATTCCGTACAATGGAATGCTCAAACACTGACCGGTTCGCATGCAGCATCCGGAATGTATGTTTATCGTCTTGAAGCGGGGAGTTTAGTAGAAAGCAAAAAGATGATCCTTCTCAGATAATCAAAAACTGCAAATCCCCGAAGTCTTGAAGACTTCGGGGATTTGACTTTCGCTGACTTCTGATCTCTGACCTCTGATTTACTGCATCGTATGATACACGCTCTGCACGTCGTCGTCCTCTTCCAGTGCATTGATCAGGTCGTTCACTTCTTTTTGTTGTTCTTCCGGAAGTTCTTTTGTCGTCGTGGGAATATATTGCAACTCAGTGCTTGCAGGTTCGATCCCCTTCTCTTCCAGCGCTTTCTGCATGGCTCCGAAATCGTGGAACGAAGTATAGACGTAAATAAATTGATCGTCTCCGGTCAGATCATCCAATCCATGATCGATCATCTCCAGTTCAAACTCATCCACATCTTTGATCTTTTCGACAGGAATTTTGAACAAACCTTTCCGTTCGAACATGAATGCGATGGAGCCGGAATTCCCCATGGTGCCGTCGTATTGTTTGAAGATATGGCGCACATTGGAGACGGTTCTCGTTTGGTTGTCGGTCGCGCATTCCACGATCACCGCGATGCCGTGCGGTGCGTATCCTTCATAGATGATCTCGTGATATCCCGATGTATCTTTATTTGACGCCCGTTTGATCGCCGCGTCGATGCGGTCCTTCGGCATGTTCACGCTTTTCGCGTTCTGTATTGCAATCCGGAGCCGCGAATTCGACTTCGGGTCCACTCCCCCCGATTTAACGGCGATCTCGATATCTTTGCCGATGCGGTTAAATGCCTTGGACATCTTCTTGAACCGCGCGAACATCTTATATTTACGTTTCTCGAATATTCTTCCCATAAATCTTTTCAACTTTCAACAAGATATCAGACATCTTGTTTGCCGATTCGTACAAATTCCGACTCTCTGTTGATTCGTGTAAGGAGATGTCTGACATCTCCGTTTCTTGAACTGAACAAAAATACAAAAATTGCGCGTGAAGTGGAAGCGAATTGCTTGCTGCTTCATTGATTGGTACATTATGCGGTCGTTTCTACCAAATTGGTTTACGCAATCGCAATGAATTTAGAAGCCGAAATCCTTAAAGAACATTCCAAACGACAGGCAATAAAGATCTCGCGTTGGATCGGTGGTGACGAAGTACGATTCGCCGGGTTGATGACGTTGTTTTTAACCGGTGAACATCATGTTGCGCAGCGCGCGTCATGGATCGTTTCTCATTGCGCCGACAGGCATCCCCATCTCATCGGTCCGTGGATCGCAAAAATGATCAAACGAGCATCCGAAAAAAATGTTCATGATGCTGTGAAACGGAACGTCGTGCGTGTGCTTCAGTTTGTCGCCATTCCAAAGAAGTTTCAAGGCATCGCTGCTGATCTTTGTTTCGGATTCCTTCAATCGGTAGAGTCGCCGATTGCGGTGAAGGCGTTCTCGATGACGGTGCTGGCGAATATTGCGGACGATGAACCCGATCTGAAGCGTGAACTATCGCTCGTCCTCAAAGAGATGCTGCCGTTCGGCAGTTCGGGAATTCGTGCGCGGGCAAAGAAAATATTGCACAAGATCGAGCCGCAGACACTTCCCGTAGAATAAAATACACATCTTTGCAAAAATTCTGTAACGCTTATCTGGCTCGTGTGCAGTATGTTGAAGAGGGTTTAATCAACATCCGTTCACATCATAAGGAGGCTTGCATGGAATCGCATGCACATCACAACCACCACTCATCGCATCATGAAATGACAGAACATACTTCTCATCAGCATTCCGGAGAAAAGGAGCAATCCGTTTTCTCGCTTTCTGTCAGTGCTACGTTCCATTGTCTTATAGGCTGCGGCATTGGTGAAGTTGTCGGAATGATCATCGGTACATATTATGGTATGTCGATGATGGAGACGACGATTCTTGCTGTCATTCTCGGATTTATTGCGGGCATGGCGCTCGGCATTCTTCCGCTGCTGCGTTCTCGTTTTACGCTTCAGAATGCACTGAAGACGGTCTTCGTCGGTGAAGGATTGAGCATTGCCGTGATGGAAGCATTCGAAGTCGGGACACAGTTCGCCATACCGGGCGTGATGGAAGCAGGATTGACAGACGGAATATTTTGGATCGGAATGTTCGCTGCTCTCGCGGTCGGATTTGTTGCGGCGCTCCCGGTCAATATCATCATGATCAAAAGAGGAGTGCGGCATATCCATTAATGGATACAACTTGGGAGTTTCGATTACTTTTATTACTTTGATGGTGAGTTAAAAATTCTATCAAGGATGACAATGAAAATCGAAAATGAAAAAGTAGTCTCAATTAATTACACGCTACGGAACGATCAGGGTGAAATTTTGGATACATCCGACGGACATGAACCGTTGGCGTACATTCACGGAATGGGAAACATCGTTCCGGGTCTCGAATCACAATTGAACGGAAAATCTGTCGGAGATTCGCTGAAAATATCGGTTGCACCGGTGGATGGATACGGCGAGTACGACCTTGCACAGGTGGTTCAGGTTTCACGCTCACAATTTGAAGGGGTGCCGGAATTGAAGGTGGGCATGCAGTTCACCGCTTCATCTCCTGAAGGGAATCAGGTCGTCACGATCACGAACATCAACAATGATACGGTGACGGTGGACGGCAATCATCCCCTTGCAGGAAAGACACTCCATTTTGACATCACTGTCGTCGATGTTCGGAATGCAAGCGCCGACGAATTGAGCCACGGACATGTGCACGGTGCCGGCGGACATCATCATTAACGTATGAAATCCGGCATAGAAAAATTTCACCTCGTTCTTTTAGCCGTTTTCTTTTCCGTCTTGTTGTGGTCTTTTATCAATCCGAGGGATCTTTTCACGTGGTTTCTCGAAGTGCTTCCTGCATTGATCGCTGTTGCAATTCTCGCGCTCACATACAACCGTTTTCGCCTGACCAATCTTGCGTACCTTCTCATTTGCATTCACGCAGTCATATTAATGATCGGCGGACATTATACGTACGCCGAGATGCCGCTCTTCAACTGGCTGCGCGATGAATTCAGCCTCGCGCGGAATTATTACGATCGCGTCGGGCATTTCGCACAGGGATTCATTCCCGCAATTATTGCCCGCGAGGTTCTTGTGCGAACAACGCCGCTTCGGTCAGGGAAAATGCTCTTCTTCATCGTTGTCTGCATCTGTCTTGCCATCAGCGCAATGTATGAGTTCTTCGAGTGGTGGGTTGCTCTTGCGGTCGGCGAAAATGCCGATGCGTTTCTTGCAACACAGGGGGATGTGTGGGATACGCAGTGGGATATGTTTCTCGCCACCTGCGGCGCTGTCATTTCTCTTCTGACATTAAAGTCCGTTCACGATAAGCAGCTCCGTTCGTTCCTTCCCTAATTCATCTTTACAATCGTTGCTTGACATTCCTTGTCGTGCTCTCTACATTAGCCGGACATTCAGGAGGGGATCATCATGCGAACCATCTCGACCGTTGTCATCAACAAACCTGTGAAAGATGTCTGGAAATTTTTCGACGATCCCGATAACATGCAGTTATGGCTGACAGGATTCAAACGCTTTGAGCATATCAGCGGGACGACCGGAAAACCCGGCGCTGTTTCGAAGCATTACTATGAAATGAACGGACGGTCAATCGAGATGACAGAAACGATCACGGTGAGGAAGGAATTCGAGGAATTCTCGGGGACCATGACAAATCAGTGGATGGTCTCCTCGCTGACCACAACGTTCCGCGATCTGGGAAACGGCAGCACCGAAATGAAAAGCAATGTCGAATCCACATTCACACCATTCTTTTTGAAATTGTTCGGTCCGTTGATGATGAAAAAAGGATTTCAAAAACGGCAGGATGAAGATCTGGATAGACTGAAGATTATTTTGGAGCGGCAATGATAATATCCAAACAACTTTTGTTTGTTCTTTTGATCGCATCTTCACTACTCAGCGCGCAAAATCTTTTGCAATCCGATTGCGAAGCGGACAACGAGAATATCGCTTGCTGTTTTGCTGAAATGCCTGCCGCGCTTTCTTCAACAATGACTATCGGCGATCAACGTGAAGAGGGAAAGCGAATGATCGTTCGCGGAACGGTAATGAAATCGGACGGCAAGACGCCGTATGCAAGCGTCATTCTGTACGCATATCATACAAATGCAAAAGGAATCTATCCCAAACGTGGGAACGAAAAAGGAATCCGCAAAAGGCACGGTTACCTGCACGGCTGGCTGAAAACCGATTCACTCGGTCAATATGAGATTCGCTCTATCCGCCCGGAACCATATCCTTCATGGGATACTCCGGCACACGTGCATATCGTCGTGAAAGAACCGAACGGGAAGATGTACTACATTAACGACATCGTTTTCTCCGACGATCCGTTTGTTAACGAGCGATACATTGCTTCGCTTCGTGACAGGAGAGATAATGGTATTGTGACTTTGAAAAGAAATAATAATGGTGTGCTTGAGGGAACAAGAACAATGATCTTGAAATAACACGTGCGACTCACCTTGAAGGTGAGTCGCACGTTATTTTACTCTTCTAATAATTACTTTTTTGTTTCCTGATTGTTCTTCGGCTTAAAATCAATTGAAGCGGAATTAATGCAGTAGCGTAGTCCTGTCGGTCGCGGACCATCCTCAAATACATGCCCGAGATGTCCTTTGCATTTTGCGCAGTGTACTTCGCGGCGGACCATGCCGTGCGTATAATCGACCTCTTCTTCAACGGCTCCGTTTGCAACAGCATCGTAAAATGCGGGCCAGCCGCAGCCGGAGTTATACTTTGTTTTTGATGTGAAGAGCTCTGCTCCGCATCCGGCGCAGTGGTAGGTTCCTTCTTCAAAAAAATCGTCGTAGATGCCGGTGAACGGCATCTCGGTGGCTTTTTCCCATAATACCCGTTTCCGTAATGTCGAATCCTGTTCCATATTCTTTTTCGCTTTCACTTGTGTAAAGACAATTCCTGCTCCAATCGTCAGGCAGATGATGAGAAAAAAAATCAGCGGCGAATGTTTGTTCATACCTCGATCCCTTTCTGTATTCGTTTCACACGGTATAACACCGTCGCTTCAATTTTCTCTCCCGCTCCATAAAAATGTTATCCTTTCGTGACAATTGAACGTCAAAAGACGCTGACGCTCACGTATTTCTTCGGATTTGCCTTGAAATCTTTTACCAGCTCATTCAAATTAACGGCAAGACTGTCAAGATGGTGATAGAGATTATCATCCTGCATGAATTTGCCTAACGATCCTTCTCCCCGTTCTACTTTCTTGAAGACATTCTCGATCGCCTGACTTGCATCCCTGAATCGCCCCGCTGCCTCTTCCATTGTCCGCGCAGTCACACGGATACTTTTAACACCGTCGTCGATATTCCCGCGCTGCGTCACTGCAAGCGTGTCGAGATGTTTTGCGAAGCTTGTCAATCCTTTGGAGAACTCGGAAAAATTCCCGACAGCATAATCGATGTTTCCCCCCTGCAACCGTACAATGTCCTGCAATTCTTTTGCAGCGCGGCTGAATTCAAGCAGCGTTATCTGAATATTTTTTCTTGTCGGTTCATCGAATGTTGTGTTCACCCGTTCAAGAATTCCGAGCACATTTGTGGAGATCGGGGATAGTGTCGATGTCAATTCGGTCAGGTCTGCTTCGTACGCACCGCTCAACGTGTCGCCATCCTGTAATATTTCCGGAGAAATGCCGGGGGTGATCGCGATTTGCTTTCCTCCCATGATACTGGAGGATTTGATGAATGCTTTGGAATCTTTTGAGATGCGCACTTTATTTTCGATCGCAATGTCAACAACTATGAAGTTTCCCGACAAGCGCATGTCCTCCACTTTTCCGATATCAAGTCCGGCGATCGTGATCGGACTCCCTTCCGTCAATCCGTTCACGTTACCATAGAAGATCGTCAGTTTATAGTCCTTCGATCTAAAGTCAATCCCTTTCAAATAGATCACGCCGCTGACAAAAATGATCACGGCGATAAAGACCGCGATGCCGATCTTGGTTTCATGTGTAAGATTCATACCCCACCTATGTTTGAATGTCGCTTTCGATATACTTTCGTACTTCGGGATTCGGACTGTTCCGGATATCGTCCTTTGTGCCGGTCATGATGAATTGTCCGTTCTCGAAAATTGCAAACCGGTCGCCGACAACAAATGCGCTGTGCACATCGTGAGTGACGACGAGTGATGTGACACCGAGATTCTGCTTCAATTCGTTGATAAGCAGATTGATCCCGTCGGCGGTTTCAACATCGAGTCCGGTCGTCGGTTCGTCGTACAACATATATTTCGGCGTCAATGCGATCGCGCGGGCAAGTCCCACGCGCTTCTTCATTCCTCCGCTGATACTTGACGGCATCAGATGTTCAACATTTTCCAATTTCACAAGACTCAGCGCATACTTAACCCTGTCTTGAATATCGACATCCTTGTAATCGCTGTGGCGGCGCAGAGCGAGTTCGATATTCTCCCCGACGGTCATCGAATCGAACAGCGCCGCTCCCTGAAACAGAAAACCGAATTTGAATCGCAGCCGCTGAAGCTGTTTGAATGTCATCGTTGTGACATTTTTCCCGTCTACCGAAATGGATCCTGCATCCGGCTTGATCAGCCCGATGATCATCTTCAATAAAACACTTTTGCCGCCGCCGCTTCTGCCAAGGATCACCGTCGTTTCATTGTCGTTGACGGTCAGATCGACACCTTTGTGCACCTGTTTCTCGCCGAACGATTTCCAGATATTCTGTATCGCGATCATAACAGCACCGACGCAAGGATAAAGTCCATGACAACAACCGCAAGACAGGTCAACACAACGGTATTCATCGTCGCTTTACCGACACCTTCGGAACCGCCCTGAACTTTATAGCCTTGATAACTGGCAACAGATGTAATGATATAGCCGAAGAAGCATCCCTTAATGATGCCGAAGACGGCATCCCACATTTCAAATGAGTTTTTCATTCCCTCAACAAATGCTTCGCGCGAAATACCCGCAATCGTCGAGGCGCCGAACATGCCGCCAAGAATAGCGACAAAATCGCCGAAGACAACGAGAAGGGGAAACATAAAAATCCCCGCCAGGACGCGGGGTGTGATCAGGAATGAAATCGGATCGAATGCCAGTGCTTCGAGCGCATCGATCTGTTCGGTCACTTTCATCGTGCCGATCTCTGCGGTGATGGTAGCGCCGACCTTTCCGGCAAGCACGAGTGCAGAAAGCAGCGGAACGAGCTCCAATAACACCGATTTCGTCACCAGCGCACCGACAACCGAGCGCGGGATCCAATCATAAAGTTGATACGAAGATTGAACTGCGGTAACCATACCGACGAAGAATGAAACAAAGAGCACGATCGGAATGGAGTTATTTCCGATCATCACCATTTGTTGCAGGATGTTGCGTGAATATTCTTTTGCATTTGCCGAATTGCGAAGCATCCACCAGACGATGGAGAAATAACGTCCAAGATCATCAAAAAAATAGATGATCCCTTTGCCGAAGAGCGTAAAAAGACGGGTTGGAAGAAGTTGTGGGGTGTGTGCCATCCCGACCAATGAATGTTGTCAATTCTGTTGCGACAATATTCAAAATCGAGAGACGAAAATCAAGAAAACTTGAGACTTTTGAGGGATTTATTGCTGTTCGCTGCCTTGCTCCTCCTTATCCATTAATCGTCCGGCTTTTTTTACGGCATCGGCAAGAAGAAACTCTATCTGTGCGTTGACGCTGCGCAGTTCGTCGGCAGCCCACTTTTCCAGCGAAGCATACACCTGCTCATCGATGCGCAATAAAAATTTTTTCTTCTCACTCATACTCTTAATGTGCTGCGTGCTGTCTGCGTTCCAGCATGATGTAGTACACCGCCATGACGATCCACGGGTACTTGTCCAGCAGTTCCGATTTTTGTTCGATAATGATATTCATGACCGGTTTGAACGAGATCTTTCTGTCGAAAGAAACAATCCGTTGATCCTGTTGCGAATAGATCTCGTTCAGCCCTTTCCACATCTTGAAGACGTACTTTATCCGATCTCCGTTCGGCAGCTCAAAAACTCCGCCGCGACCCCATTTTTCATTCACGAACTTTGCGAACGGCAGCTGATTTCCCTGCTTCCGTATTTCAAGATTCGACCGCCAGATGCTCGGTTTGTAGATTTCCCACGTTTCACTCTCTCCGGTAATGACCGCAAGAGTGCTGAACCATTTTGGATATGACATCGTCATGAAAACAGAGTCGGGCGCGTGAAGTTCGTACACCCGTTTCCAAATGGAAGGTTGAACTATCCGGAGATGTTCGCCGATATGTTGAGAGAGTGGTTTCATAGAATGAAAGACATCCGAAATCTTATAGATTTCGGATGTCCGATTATGTTTGTTATTGATACAATGTTCCGGCGTTGATGACGGGGACCGCCTCGTGATCCGATACGAGCGCGACCATCAGGTTGTTGACCATGGTTGCTTTCTTGTCTTCGTCGAGTTTCACTATTTTCTGTTCCGAAAGAATTCTCAACGCATCCTGCACCATTCCCACCGCACCTTCTACGATCTTCTTCCGTGCGGCGATGATCGCCTGTGCCTGCTGGCGGCGCAACATTGCCTGTGCAATCTCCTGTGCGTACGCAAGGTGACTGAGACGTGCTTCAATGATCTCGACTCCCGCCACTTCAAGACGCGTTTGTACTTGTTTCTTCAGTCCTTCGGCGATCTCCTGCGGATTCCCCCGCAGCGATGCTTTGTCATCTTCATGCGAATCGTACGGATATTCCGATGCAAGCGCTCGGATCGCCGTCTCGCTTTGGATCGCGACGAACTGCTCGTAATTTTCCACATCGAATAACGCGCGGGCGGAATCAACGACACGATAGACAACCACCGCTCCTATTTCAATCGGGTTCCCATGAAGGTCGTTCACTTTTATCCGTTCGCTGTTGAAGTTGTGAATACGAAGTGAGACATGCTTCTTTGTGGCAAACGGATTTGTAAACCAAAATCCGGATTCCCTCACCGAGCCGATATACTTTCCGAACAACACGAGCACCCTTGCTTCATTCGGTTGCACAACAAAGAAACCACCGAACGATACAAAATTCACAATCACCAGCGGTACAAAGACCAATAGCATGGAAGGATCTTCCCATTGAATCATGAGAATAAGCCAGTAAATATTGAAGAGGGTTAGACCAATCACTAAAAACAACATCAGGTAACCGTTGATTTTTGAACCGTGTTTTTCTGTCACATTTTGCATATTTCACTCCTTTCAGAAATTTGATATTGCAATGATATCATACTAATATCAAAAAGTCAAGAGAAATATTTACTAAAAATAAAAAGCCCCGAAAAGAACAATTTTTCGGGGCTTTTTGAAAGCTTCGTTTTACTTATTTCTTCTCTACAAACTCATAATACTGCACCTTGATCTCGAACGTTTGTCCGGGCGCGTAATGCTTCTCGTATTTTCCGGGAAACGGTTGGACGACTTTGACGGTCGCCCAGCAGCCCTGTGCCTGCTCAACGGTTGCGTCGTACAGCGGTGTGTCGTTGAGGTAGCAGGTATATGTCCGCCCCGGTTCGGGTGCAAGTATCGATGGTGTTTCGTGTTTCATCTTACGCCGTGGTTGTTGGTCGTTTTTTCATTCCAAGATAGAGACCGACTAGCACTGCAATGACCAATGCCCCGACAAGAATATACAGCAGTGTGTTGCCCGGTGCTACCTGCGACTGCCATAGTTTCACTTTCGTATCAATCTCGCTCTCCTGTGAATCGGTAAAGATCTCGTACCGTTTCATGATGGGGATCCAGACCGGTTTCAATTTTGCACCCCAGATGTTGTAGGCGAACTTCTCGAATGTCGCTTCGCGTGCGGCATCGTCCATATTGCCCGCATTGCTCATCTCATCATCGATGAACTTGAGAATATTGTTGTACAATTCTTCGCCGCTTGCTACGGAAGCAACGTTGACCTGTTCATCGGTAAAGACTTTATTCAATGCTTTCCAGAATGCTTCGTCAACCTGCGAGTGCCATTTTGAGATGAGTGTATCGACCGCCGTGATCTCCCGTGCACGGTCCTTTGCCCCGACATATGCATCGGCAAGTTTCTTGCCGACACCTTTCCAGTTCTTTTCGAACTTACGCTGCTCGTCGAGCATGCGCGGGAAGTCGAGCGCTTCGATGCCGGACGATGATAAGAGCGCAATATTGTCGTTGACAGAACGCTTGATGTTTCCGACAACGTTGTTCTTTTCGAGGGACGATAATTTTCTCATATCACCCGTCGAGAGACGCTGCGTGTCGTATTGTACAAATAAGCTGTCGACAAGTGCGAAGACTGCAACATCACGTTTTGTAATATTGTCCTGTAGGCGGCGTACCTTTGCATTCAATTCTGCCACTTCACCCTTTAACGAATCGAGTTGTTTCAGCAACATTGCGTTCTCGCTGCTCATCGCATCAATTCTACCTGTTAATTCCGCAACTTGCGACTCCAGATCCCGAATGCGTCCCTGGCTGTCTGCGATCAACTGCGATTCTTTCAATTGGTCTTCCAGTTTCGAGATTGTTTCATCGAAGCCGTCGGGATAGACGCTCTTGTTCAGAAAATCACGGTGTTCGGTAAATTCGTTCTTAAATGCCGCTACTTTTTCTGCGTACGAACGAATGCTGGCTGAGTCTGCCTCGCGCAGATCTTTCATCAGCGCTTTGAATCCTTTTTCAAAATCGCGTTTCACTTCAGAATCGGACCGTTGTGCCGTCAGCGTGGAGACGCCGATTGCCAATGCGATACAAAGAACTAATGCTTGTCTCATTTTCCACCTCCTTGTTGAACGCCGCCTTTATTCAATTGCAATTTTGCGCTTCCGTTAAGCAGTTCAATATATGTGTTCCGTTGATTGAATTTCGGATCGTCCATCGGTTTCTCGGGCGAGATGGAGATGGTGTTGCTCAGTGACAACGATCCGTCGCCATGCTGGAAGACGTACACATTCTTGAATTTCGGTCCCGTGATAAAATAAAATCCCGCCTTGTCGCGGATAACACGTACCATATTGGTACCTCTTGCCGCCATTGAATCGGCTGCAAATTCCTTCGCCAACAAAGGTTTCACGTTGAATTCCATATAGTACCTTTTTGCCGCAACGGTACCGTTCGATTCAACGTCGAGAATCTCTTCTGACGCCCAGGAGAAATCCACGGGTTGCAGTTGCAAAGAGGCACAGCCTCCGAGCACTGACGCCAGAAGTGTAACGATTACGAGAGATTTTTTCATTGTACTTCTCCTTTATGAGTATGAAGATTTTATTTCTTCCCCTTGGTCTTTTTTGTCTTTCCCGGCGGTTTCGGAGTTGTTTTCACCGGCGAAGGTTGCTTCTTTGGTACGGATTTTTTTTGATTCTTGCCAATTAATTTTTCTTTATCCTTTTCCTCATTCTTCAGCCCTTTCTTTTTATCTTCAGCGGGTCCCTCCTCTTCGACGCTTTCTGGCGAACTTGCGCCGGTACTGCGGGATTTTTCCGCCGCTTCAAGCCGCTTGTCTTCTTCATCTTCAGAAGTAACGATCGCAATGGCTGTGACCTTGTCCTTGTCATCCAGCTTGATCAGCCGTACGCCGGATGTATTCCTGCCGGAGACGCGGACATCGTTTGCGCTTTGACGGATCACCATTCCGCTTGATGTCACAACCACAATATCATCCGTGTCCTGTACTTCTTTAATGGCGATCATTTTTCCTGTTTTATCCGTCGCTCTCAAAGTTGCAATACCTTTGCCGCCGCGGTGGCTGACGCGATACTCTTCGAGTTCGGATCGCTTTCCGAATCCGTTTTCGGTTGCAACAAGAAGCGTGGTCTTCATGCGCTTCAGGGTCACCGCGCCGATCACCTTGTCCCCTTTTTCGAGTCTGATGGCGCGAACGCCGGAAGCGCCGCGTCCCATCGCACGGACCTCGCTTTCAGGAAAGCGGATCGCGATCCCTTCGTGTGTACCGATAATAATTTCGTGCGACCCATCGGTCAGTTTCACGTCGCGCAACAGATCTTTTTTGTCGAGCGAGATCGCGGCGATGCCGTTCTTCCGCGGGTTGCTGAATTCCATCAGCGATGTTTTCTTCATCTGTCCGTGTTCAGTGACGAAGAAAACAAACTGCTTATCGTTGAATTCTCTCACGCTCAGGAACGCCGTGATGTTCTCGTCCGCTTCTTTTGCAATAAGGTTGGTGATCGCTTTTCCTTTCGACGTTCGTCCACCCTCGGGAACTTCGAACACCTTGAGCCAATAACACTTCCCTTTATCCGTAAAGAACAGAATGTAATTGTGCGTGCTGGCAATGAACATGTGTTCAAGGAAATCTTCCTCACGCGCCGCCGCTCCGGTTACCCCTTTGCCGCCGCGTGATTGGCGCCGGTATCCGCTGACCGGGAACCGCTTGATGTACCCTGCATGCGAGATCGTGATGACGACATCTTCTTCTGCGATCATGTCTTCGATCTTGAATTCCGTCTGCTTCATCACGATCTCGGTGCGGCGTTCATCGCCGAACCGTTCTTTGATCGCAAGGAGTTCTTCTTTGATGATCTGCAACTGCAATTGTTTGCTGCCGAGGATCGCTTTCAACTTATTGATAAGTTTGATCGTTTCTTTGTATTCATCTTCGATCTTCTTCCGTTCCAGACCTGTGAGTCGCTGCAGACGCATGTCGAGGATCGCCTGTGCCTGGATTTCCGATAGTTTGAATTTCTTCATCAATCCTTGCTTTGCCGTCTCGGTATCTTTCGATGCTTTGATCAATTTGATGATCGCATCGATATTATCGAGCGCAATGATATATCCTTCAAGAATGTGTGCGCGCTTCTCTGCGGCATCAAGATCGAACTTTGTACGGCGGACGACCACTTCATTGCGATGCTCAATAAAGTAATTGAGCATATCTTTTAATTGAAGCACCTGCGGCCTGCCGTCCACCAGCGCCAGCATGATGATGCCGAACGTGGTCTGCATCTGTGTCAACTTGTACAGGTTGTTCAGCACGACGCTCGCGTTGGCATCACGCTTCAAGTCGATGACAATGCGCATGCCGTCGCGGTCCGATTCGTCGTTCACTCCGGCGATATCGTCGATCCTTTTCTCGCGGACATGCTCGGCGATCTTTTCTATCAACGAAGCTTTGTTGACCTGGTAGGGTATTTCGGAGATGATAATGCTTTGGCGGTCATTCTTTGCCGTCTCAATTGTTGCCTTTGCCCGGAGTGTGATCTTCCCCCGTCCCGTCTTATACGCCTCTTTTACTCCGTCGTACCCGTAAATGATGCCGCCGGTCGGGAAATCGGGCGCTTTGATGAACTTCATCAACTTGTCGTTGTCGATGGAGCGATCTGCGATCATTGCAATGACGCCGTCGATCACTTCCGTTAAATTATGCGGGGGAATATTGGTTGTCATACCGACAGCGATGCCGCTTGCACCGTTGACAAGCAGATTCGGAACGTTTGCCGGAAGGACCGTCGGTTCCTGCAATGTGTCGTCAAAGTTTGCAACAAAATTTACCGTGTTCTTTTCCAGATCCCGCAGCATCTCTTCCGCGACGCGCGTAAGACGGATCTCGGTATAACGCATCGCCGCCGGTGAATCGCCGTCGACCGATCCGAAGTTTCCCTGTCCGTCGACAAGCATGTAGCGCAACGAAAAATCCTGCGCCATGCGGACGATCGTATCATAGACAGCTGTGTCCCCGTGCGGATGATACTTTCCGAGCACCTCGCCGACGACACGTGCGCTCTTCTTATATGCGCGGTTCGCCGCAAGCCCCAGATCGTTCATTGCATACAACACTCGGCGATGGACCGGTTTCAACCCGTCGCGCACATCGGGGAGCGCGCGAGCAACGATGACCGACATCGAGTAATCGATGTACGATCCTTTCATTTCATCTTCAATATCAACAGGAACTATTTTTTCGTTTGTTTGAGCCATACTGACTTTCTGAGTTTCTTTTTATAATCCGAGTTTTTCAATAAAAGATCCGACGCGTTTCGTGATCGTGCCCGACGAATATTCTTTATATGACAAATATTGCTGGATTGGAAAATTCCTCAATTCTAATCCGTGTGCTGTCGCGTCCAAAAAATTCTTCGTCATTATGTTCGTATTCCCTTCGAACGGGGAAAGGCGATGATACTCTTTTCTCTTGATCATCATGAACCGTTCATCGAGCGTCGCTATCTCTTTCCCGCGTCGCTCGGACAGGAGTATTTTTCCCGCACCATATATCGAATCGGACGATGCCAGCAGTTTGGTCATTTCTTCCAAATATCTGCCGGAGCGGGTTTGCGTTCCGTGGTCCATAAAGAAAATGAATTGGTGGTTCACTTTGTTGATCGCTTCGTGCAATGCTTCCCCGTACGAGATCTTTCTCGGAAAAAAGATCGTGTTCGTTGAATGCGGATGCTGGAGGGCGAAGGATTCAATCTCTTCCATCACCGATTCCTTCGTCACATTGCTCACGATCAATACAGTAACGTTGCGGTAGAATTTTCTGAAAGATTCAATCGCAGAACGATAAGAGCCCGCCGAGAATCCAACAGAAACAATGACACACACTTCGTCGATCATTTAGACATCGAGGTTGCGGACGTATTTTGCATTCTTTTCGATGAATGCACGCCGCGGTTCCACCTCGTCCCCCATTAATATTGAAAACGTGCGGTCGGCATCAGCCGCATTTTCTATTGCCACTTGAAGAATCGTACGCGTTTCCGGATTCATTGTGGTCGACCAGAGCTGTTCCGGATTCATTTCGCCCAGACCCTTGAAGCGCGAGATTACGACGCCTCCTTTTATTGCGGCTCCCTCTTCCGGTACCGTTTCGTTTTCTTCGGATTTTTTATCCGCTTTTTCGCCTTTTAAACGTTTGAGAATTTCGTCGCGTTCGTCGTCATCGTATGCATACAATTCAGATTTTCCTTTTTTCAATTTATAAAGAGGCGGCTGAGCGATGTGCACGTGGCCGAGTTCGATCAACGGTTTCATGTACCGGAAGAACAGTGTTAAGAGTAGCGTTCGAATGTGCGATCCGTCGACGTCCGCATCGCACATAAGGATGATCTTGTTATATCGTAATTTTTTCGGATCGAACTCTTCTCCGACGCCAGCGCCGATCGCTGTGAAAATATTCCTGATCTCTTCGTTCTCAAGGATCTTATGCAGTCGTGCTTTTTCAACATTCAGTATCTTCCCTTTCATCGGCAGGATCGCCTGGAATCGCCTGTCGCGTCCCTGTTTTGCGCTACCGCCTGCGGAATCGCCTTCAACGATATAGAGTTCGCAATGTTCCGGATCGTTGATAGAACAGTCCGCAAGTTTGCCGGGAAGACCGGCGCCGTCCATGGCATTCTTGCGCCGTGCGATATCGCGCGCTTTCCGCGCCGCTTCGCGTGCTTCCGCCGCTCGCAAACTTTTATCGATGACCCGCTTTGCGTCCGGCGAATTGTCGTCAAGCCAGTCTGAAAGAGCCGGACCAATGACCGATTCCACGATACTTTTGATCTCGCTGTTGCCGAGTTTTGTTTTCGTTTGCCCTTCAAACTGCGGCTCCGGCACCTTCACACTGATAATTGCGGTAAGTCCCTCTTTAAAATCTTCGCCGGTCAGTTGTATCTTGTCGTCTTTGATGAGATTGTTCTTCGAAGCAAAAGTATTGAGCGAGCGGGTCATCGCGGTTCTGAAACCGACGAGATGTGTGCCCCCTTCGTGGGTATTGATGTTGTTGACGTAGGAAAAGACATTCTCCGAGTACTGATCGTTGTATTGGAACGATGCTTCAACTTCCACTGCACGTCCGTTCTCATCTTTTCCGTCACCCTTTGCGTAGAACACTTTCTTCATGATCGACGGACGAGTTGCATCGATATATTTTACAAACTCGATCAGTCCGCCTTTGTAGTGGAATTTTTCCGTCTGTTCCTGTTTGGTGCGAAGGTCGGTTATCTCAAGAGTCACATCGGGATTCAAAAACGCCAACTCGCGCAATCGCTCGGCAAGAGTGTCGAATTTGAATGTGCGGTTCTTGAAGATCGAACCGTCGGGCATAAACGTCACTAAGGTGCCGGTCTTATCCGTTTTTGTCATCGTGCCGATGACTTTGACCGGTGCGCCGGGGTCGCCCTATTTATATTTCTGGTACCAGACTTTCCCGTCGTACCTCACGGTCACTTCCAGCCATTCGCTGAGTGCGTTTACAACCGACACACCCACGCCATGCAGACCGCCGGATACTTTGTACGTGTTCTTGTCGAATTTTCGGCCGGCATGGAGCACGGTCAGCACGACTTCGAGAGCGGAGCGTTTTTCTTCTTTATGAATGCCTGTCGGAATACCTCTGCCATCATCGAGAACAGAAACGCTGCCGTCTTTATTGATCTTCACCAAAATATTTTTGCAATATCCTGCGAGGGCTTCGTCAATGGAATTGTCGACGACTTCGTAGACAAGATGGTGAAGCCCGCGCGTGCTGACGTCGCCGATGTACATCGCGGGACGCCTGCGGACCGCTTCCAGTCCTTTCAGTACGGTAATGTCTTCAGCGGTATAGTCGCCGTTGGATTTCTTCGGTTTGTTTTCTGCCACTATATTTCTCTCTTTTTATTTTTGCCAGACGTGTTGTTTTGCATCGTCTGTTGTGTGTTATCTAAATTTTATGTCGTTGATGCTTTTTGATTTCAGCGTATCATGTATCTTGTTCAGGATTTCTTTTTTGCGGAATGTAAGTTCCGCTCTCCACGGTGCGTTGCTCACGGTTACGATCAAGACACCGTTGTGAATCCGGTCCGGCTGCGCAACCTTTGCAATCTGTTCGCCCACGACCGCATTCCATGCATCAAAAATTTTGTATTGCTCTACTTGTTTCTCGATGCCGAGCGATTTCACCAGTGCGTCGAGCACCGAACCAAGAGGCGATATGGTGTCTTTCCCGGTCATGCTGCCATCGCTTCGTTCACAACGGCGCCGTCCTTAATAAAAAACTTCCGGCGCTGTTTGTTCCAATGAACGCCGCCGAACATCTTTTCGCCCGTTGCGGTGATGAATGTCTGTCCCAGCGATTCGACCAGCGAGAGCAACTTCTGGCTCCGGTTTTCATCCAGCTCGCTGAAAACATCGTCCAGCAGGAAGACCGGTGTTTCGTTGCAGCGCTCTTTGAGATAAAAGAATTCCGCCACTTTTAAAGCAACGAGATATGTTTTGTGCTGCCCTTGCGATGCAAAATGTTTCAGCTGCATTCCGTTCAGCGACAACAGAACTTCATCCCTATGTGGACCGGCGAGAGAAGTCCTGAACCGGAGTTCGTCATTATATTTCCGCGCCAGTTTTTGCGCCAGCCGGCTTTGAATTTCTTCGACCGTTGTCTCCGCTTCAATCGGGACAGAGGGTGCATATTCTATTTTCGGCGTCTCTTTTTCTCCCACAATGCGCAGGTATGTATCCGCAATATATGGGGTAAACTCTCTTATAAACTGGTTCCTTTTCTGAATTACCCTTGCGCCGCGCAGTATCAGCATTTCGTTCCACGGAGTGAGCAGCGCGCCGCATTCTTTTCCCTGCGCTTCTGTCAAGATGGTGTTCCTCTGGCGAACGACCCTGCGATACTCAAGGATGTCTTCCATGTACGCCCTGCTGCTTTGCGAGATCACCAGGTCGATGAATTTTCTTCTGTCGTTCGGCGCACCGAATGTGACCTTGTTGTTCTCCGGCGACAATACGACCACCGGAAACATGCCGATCACCGAAGAGAACTTTTCCGCATCGGCATTATTGATAGTGAACTTTTTTGATTTTTGCGCATTGTCGTACGCAACGCGCAAGGAAAATTCTTTTCCGTTGTCCGATTCCAACATGCCGTCAATTTCAAAGAACTCCCGGTCTCTCATCAATACCGTTGCATCCGCGCTCGCATAAAAACTTTTCGTCAGACAGAAAAACGAGAGTGCCTCGAGAGCGTTGGTCTTTCCCTGACCATTCTCTCCGAGAAGCACGTTCATTCGTGCCGCAAAATCGAACGATGTTTCGCTGTGGTTACGAAAGTTGTGGAGGCGGGCATTCAGTATTTTCATTCCGTTGACAACTCAACTCGTTGAGCAGGTGTTGAATTAGTTGTTCAGTCTCACCGGCATGATCAACATCAGCACATCTTCTCCCTCTTTCTGCGTGACGGGAGAAATGATCGCCGCGCGATTCGGTGAACTAAGTTTGAATTCCACTTCATCTGCATCCAAATGTGACAGAACATCAACGACGTACCCGGAATTGAATCCAATTTCCATGTCGTCACTGCTGTAGTCGCACGAAATCTTTTCTTTTGCTTCACTGCCGAAATCCTGATCTTCCGCCGTGATCTTCAGTTGATCGCTTCCCACCGACAGCCGAATCTGGTGTGTCGTCGAATTTGAATACAGCGAGACTCTGCGAACCGATTGGAGCATCTCGTGTTTATTCACAACCAATTTTTTTTCATTGTCCAGAGGAATGACGCTTTCATAATTCGGGTACTTTTCTTCGATCAAGCGTGATATCAATGATGTCCCTTCGAATTTGAACATTACATGCGTTGCGCTGATGGCTACTTTCGTATCGGTTCCTGCGGCAATTTTATCAATCAACGAAAGTGCTTTGGCGGGAATAATAATGTCTTTTGATAATTTTCCGCTCGCAATATTTTTATTCGACACACGCACCAAACGATGGCCGTCGGTTGCCACCGTACGCACATCGTTCTTTGAGAATTGGATCAGCACTCCCATCATGGCAGGACGTAATTCGTCCGCGCTGACTGCGAACAGCGTTGTGCCGATGAGTTTTTGCAATACGCTGACCTCGAACGGGATTTCAGACTCTCCTTTGAATTCCGGAATAGATGGAAATTCTTCGCTGCTTTCACCGGTCAACGTATATTCACCGTTGTCGGTCTTCATTCTGATCTTATTTGATTCAACATCAATCGTAAAAGCAATATTCGTATCCGGTAACGCGCGCACTGTATCGAAAATTCTTTTTGCGGGGATAGCAATAGTTCCGTTCTGACTTCCCTGTACCTCAAGTGAGACGGAGACTGAAATTTCAAGGTCTGTGGCGGTAACTTTTAGTGTGTTTGCATGAACGTCGAAAAGAAGATTTTCAAGTATTGGTAATGTTGAACGGGAGGGGACGACACTGACCGTTTTTGCCAATGCTTTCTGTAAATCAGTGCTCCGGACTGAGAATTTCATTATTCATCTCCTTAAAAAAGTGGGATTGGCGGAAGAAATTCAATACCTAAATATACGAAATTTGTGCGGCAAACTCAAAGAAAGAATGCCCGTAAGTATATATTTTTTCAGATGGTTATGGCGTATTATAATATATATTTTAAAGAAAAATAATAATACTAATAAGGGGTGTTGATATGTTGATAACGATGAAGTTTGAACACAATTAAATGAGAATAAGTAAAATATGAGTGTTCATAAGATGTCTGTGCGTGAATAGTAATGCACAATCATCCACACTATCCGCAGCAAACCTTTAGAGGGTATGATTATCAACAGTGAGTTCACAGCAACCAACACTCTATACACAAACAGATGTGAATAAATAAAATAAAAAAGGTGTGGCTTGTCGACCACACCTTGATGTAAGAAAACAGAGAGAGAAATTTATCTGGAGTAGATTTCAATTTTTCGTTTCAACTGTTCCATTGATGAACGGAATTTTGGATCGATCTTCAGCTGTTCTTCAACCGTTTGATATGCGTGGATGACGGTGCTGTGATCGCGTCCGCCGAAATTCAACCCGATTGTCTTCAACGATGAATTTGTCAATTCTTTTGCAAGGTACATCGCCACTTGCCGGGCGATAACGATCTCCTGCTTTCTCGTCTTTGCTCGAAGCAAATCGTTTGGGATATCATAAAACTCGGCAACGATCCGCTGGATCTCTTCCACAGTGAGAGGTGATTTAATATCATTGACGATTGAGCGTAAAACTTCCCGTGCCAGGTCGATATCAACTTCTTTTCCCTCCAAGGAGGCTTTGAATAAAAGACTCGTGTAACATCCCTCAAGTTCACGGACGTTTGACGTAACATTGGCTGCGATAAAATCAAGCACCTGATCGGGAATAAAGACGCTTTCATCATCGCACTTTTTCCGCAGAATAGCAGTACGGGTTTCAAGATCTGGTGGCTGAATATCCGCAGTCAATCCCCATTGAAAACGGGAGATCAACCGGTCGTCGAGCCCTTGAAGCTCCTTCGGGGGACGGTCAGAGGATAAAATGATCTGTTTCCCGAGCTGGTGAAGGGAATTGAACGTGTGAAAGAAACTATCCTGCGTTTTTTCTTTTCCGGAAAAGAATTGAATATCGTCCACGATCAGGATATCCATATTCCGATAAAAATTGGAAAACTCGTTTGTTTTATCCCCTCGAATTGCATCAATGAACTCAATTGTAAATTTTTCGCTGGAGATATACATCACCCGCTTTGCTTTACCGATCTCCAACGCATAATTTCCGATCGCTTGCATCAAGTGTGTCTTCCCAAGACCGGTTCCGCCGTACAGAACCAACGGATTGAACGACGTGCCCCCCGGGTTATTCGCCACAGCCATTGCCGCGGCACGCGCAAGCTGATTGCTTTCTCCCTTAATAAAATTATTGAACGTGTAACGGCGATTCAAATTGGTTTTTTCATACGGCAGCTGTTGGGTTGCTTCAAGAGATTCCAGCTTTACCTGAACAGGATCTAACTGTTTAAGAGCCAAATCGGTGGGCGAAACGACTACCGTGGAAACCGGTTCATCAACAGGTAGCACATTGTATGTAAGTTTAACGGTGGAACCGAGAATTTTTTGTAATGCCGACGATATCAGGGAATGATAATGCTCCTCGAGCCATTCATAGAAAAATTGGCTCGGCACATTGACGGTCAATTCGCTGTTTTCGAAACGGATAGGTTTAATAGGCTCAAACCACGTTTTGAAACTTTGCGAATTGATCTGTGGCTGAATGAGTGAGAGAACCTCTTTCCAGGTCGAAATAAGAAGATCAGTATTGGTCTCAGATAAAACCGGTGTGGATTCGGCAGCAATAGAAATCATATAATTATCAACAACAAAAAGAAGGTTATTAACAAAATTATTAACAATATCAAAACATTAAAACAAGAGACTTATATCAAAAGATAGAATTGTGCACATTAGATTTATCCGCGTAACCCATTATAAATCAACGCCGCTGCCCATTTGTTTGCCGACTTATCAACATCAGATGTGAATATCTTTTACCCCAACTTCCACAGTGCTTCCAGCCTAGAAATGAATTGCCAAAAGTTATCCACATTATGTCCACATAGAAAATAACCAAGTGCCAACACACATTATAACGCAGTTGGTAGAAAGAAGTCAAGAAAAAATTCAACTCCGGGCAAAATATTTTTTGAAAATTTGAATCCATCAATGCATGAGGCAAAATTATCTTGTTTAGCCAAACGGATTTTAGTATCTTAGTGCTGATTTTTTTACCAAAGGAGTTAGAATGAAACGTACGTATCAACCACACAAGCGGAAACGAAGAAATACACATGGTTTTAGAGCCAGAATGGCAACAAAAAACGGCCGTAAAGTGCTATCAAGCCGTCGTGCAAAAGGACGCCACAAATTGACAGTGAGCGACGAGCCGCGTAACTAAATCGTGGCGTCGCTTCCGTCTGTATTCCTCCCTCACATAAACAGAATAGGATAGCGGCGGTTGTTCCGTGCGACACACACTTCTCAAATCAAACATCCTTCGCGGATATCAATCGTTCAGCAGAGTTATTTCCAACGGTACAAGCATTCGGGGTGTATATTTAGCAGGATATATCTTGACCCGGCCATCAGGAAAACCTTCTGCGTCGATCGGGTTTACGGTGTCTAAAAAGAGGATGCCCCATGCGGTTGACAGGAACAGGATGAAACGTTTGATGCGCGAAGCGGTCCGCAAACACTTTTCAATGATAGAATCAGAAGCACAAGAAAAGAAACTGGCAGTAGAAATAGTGGTATCATATATGGGTGAAAAAAAACAGAAGGCGCCGGCGTTGATGTTGAAAGATATTGAGCCGGAATGGGTCCAGCTTCAACGGCAGATGATGGAAAAGTTATGAGATACGTTCTGATATTTTTTATACGCATATATCAAATGCTGATCTCCCCGTTCCTGCCGGCAAACTCATGCCGGTTTTATCCGACCTGTTCACAATATACCATCGAATCGATCTTAAAATACGGTTCTATGAAAGGTATCTATCTGGGACTCCGCCGCATTGTAAAATGTCACCCTTACCACGAGGGGGGCTACGATCCGGTTCCCGAACAATTTTCTTTTAAGAAACAATAAAACGATTATGGGAAAACAAGAGACATTAGGTTTTATTTTAATTGCTGCCGTGTTGATGGTATGGATGTACTTTACGTCGCCGCAGCGACAGCCTCAGCCAACACAGTCATCTCAGACGGAACAGATTGTGACAGACAGCAATCGATCCTTCAACGCACAGGTGCCGAAGCAGATTGTTCAGCCGACACCGGAAAGAGAACCGCTGGAAAAACAGTACAGAGATACGCTCGGAAGATATTTCAGCGGCACCGAGATCGGCAGGGAGCAGATATTTACCGTTGAGACAGACCATTACATCGCTGAGCTCTCGACAAAAGGAGGGACGATAAAGCAGTGGACGCTGAAAAATTATAAGACATGGGATATGCATCCCGTGCAGTTGGTGAACAGCGGGAAGGGAGACCTGAGCGTACTCTTTACGACAACAGACGGCAAAGTGATTAACACCAAGAATCATTTCTTCGCATCACAGATTCCCATCGGTGGGAAAAAAGTGCTTACCGGTGAAGATCAATTTGTCGTTGAAATGATCCTGAACGCCAAAGAAGGACGCATCGTCAAGAAACTGACGTTCAAGAACGGATCGTATGATTTTGATGCCGACATTACCTTTGAAGGGATGCACAACGTCCTTGCAAATTACGAATATCAGGTCTTGTGGGAGAACGGAATTAAATTCACCGAATACAACAGTATCGATGAATCAAACTCCGCTGCTGCATATACATTCGGCGGCGGTGAATTGAAAGAAGTGAATGCCGCATCGTTTGGCGACAATCCTAAAGAGGATCCTTCCGGGCAAACAGAATGGGTGGCGGTTCGCAGCAAGTATTTTGCAGCGGCATTAATATCGGAAGATACCAAAGCGAATGGAGCGTACCTCGAAGGGGTCCATTTACCGACCGCTAACAACGGCGCAGTGGAGAAATATTCCGTTGCCCTGAAATATCCCTTTAAAAATACAACGAGCGAATCGGCAAAACTGAAAGTGTACATCGGACCGATGGAGTTTTCTACGTTGAAGGGATACGATCGCGGACTGCAGGAGATCATGTCGCTCGGCTGGTCGTGGATTCGCCCCATTACGGAATATGTGTTTATTCCGTTGTTCAAATTTCTTCATTCGTTCATCTCAAATTACGGTATCGTCATCATCGTCTTTTCCATTATCATCAAACTGGCACTGCACCCGTTGACGAAAACCAGCATGCGTTCCATGCGCAACATGCAGAAACTGCAGCCGATGATGCAGGAGATCCGCGAAAAATACAAAAGCGATCCGCAGCAGATGAATATGCATGTGATGAAACTGTACAAGGATTACGGCATCAATCCCGCCGGCGGATGCTTGCCGTTACTTCTGCAATTACCGATCCTGTACGCACTCTACGCTCTTTTTTCAGCATCGATCGAATTGCGCCAGGCATCGTTCATGCTATGGATGACAGATTTATCCGTTCCGGATGTTCTTATCCCTCTGCCGTTCAGCGCACCGCTGATTGGAAATCATTTGAGCGGGCTGACATTGGCGATGGGTATCACGATGTTCGTACAGCAAAAGCAAACCGTTACCGATCCGACGCAAAAAGCGCTGGTCTGGATGATGCCGATCATGATGACGATCATGTTCAATCATT
>JACPGG010000096.1 GCA_016182545.1 Ignavibacteriales bacterium | reverse complement strand
GCGCTGCGTTAATGTCATCTTCAACGGTTTAAACGCTTGATCCGGTTTAGAACGATAGAATAATGTAAAATCAGATGCCATCGATTTTAATGAGTCGATGGTGATCGACGATTGAGTGATCTCAACCGTAATATTCATTTCCTGGTTTTCTTTCGAGACGGGGGCGCTGATCGTCATCCCGATGGAAATTCCGGTCTGCGATGTCGATCCGGAATCGGGCGGAATATTCGATCCTTCGGTCTTTCCGCTGTCGGGAGAACCTTGGTTCAATAAGCGCTGGTCTTCGGGTGAAGAATCTTCGACTTTGATTGATCCGTCGGAATTTGAGTATGCGGTTTGGCCCCCGTTGATTGTCGTCGTGAAGTTCGAGAGGAGGTTTCTGAAATCGACGGTGCCGTTTCCGAGAATAAGTACGTCGTTACTGTCCTGCCCTGCGATCAAGAGACCACCCGTTCCGCGGATGGAAGCGACCGATGTGGGTGTTGAGAATTCAAATTTCTCGTTCGGGCGTTTCTTCACGTTGAATCCCAATTCACCCCGTTCGAGATGGACGTTCTTGGAGAATTCTCCTTTCGAAATCTCGCCGTTGATCGTCACTTCAGATTTTTCTTGCACCCGCAGTACGGAATTTTCGAGGAACTTGATGATGGCAAAAGAATTCTCGCCGGTGCGGATAAGATCACCGGAGATCAGAGGTGTTGCCGGCTTTGCTTTTGTCCAATCTTTGTTCTCAGGTTTATGCTCGACACTTCCGACCGGTTTAAATACGGTGGCAACCGCTTTTTTCTTTTGCGCTTCGGACGATATCGTGAAACACAACAGTGCTGCGGTAAAGAGTATAATTTTTTTCATAATTGAACTTTCCCCTTCTTCCTAATCTTCAATTCGTACAGAGGTGATGCGGTCTTTGTTCTCCGTCAACAACCGTTGAAGGTCCTGGGTAGAGATCTTTACGCCGTTGAGCACAATACCGTCGGAATTGAGCAGCAGATTCTGATCTTGAAGTGAATTGAAAATATCCTGGAATTGTCCCCCCGAGCCCGTTGTCAATGCATTCTGTAATAAATTGATCACAACCTGTCCCTGTGGATCGGAAATTACGAACGAACGAACTGTGCGGAGCGGTTCAACGTCGAATCCAAACGCCGTTGTGATGCCGTCGAGAACAACAACATACATCTTTCCCCGTTCCAATTGACGCGGTCCTCTGATAAATTCTACGCCTGGTCGGTTTCCTGCGGTTTGAGGATACGAGAATGTCGTCAGGTTTCCTGATGCCCGTCGTGTGATACGGACTTGCAGGTACGGATCAGAGGCGCCGATTGCATCTTCGAGCGACTGATGCTCGGGACGTTTTTCGTAAACGGACAACAATACAGCGCGCGTGTCGTACGTCCATTGGAACTGTGGAAATGGTGTTGGATAGACGTATCCGTTGTTGAACGGAACATCGAGAATAGCTGTTGTTGGGTTTGTGACATTAACCGATCTGTCTATAACAACCGGTGGTTCATTTACCGCGACAAAGTTACCGGTCGCATTTTTCATTGAATCGACGGTAAGTTCAATGTGGATTTCATACAAACCAGAAGGGACACGTCCGCCGCTTGCCGGATCGAGAATTTTATCTTTTAATTTTGCCTTGAACGGTTCGTTGAGCTCGTGGTTGAAATCGATATCAGATGAAGGATTATCAGCGTCTTTGCTTGTGAAGAGACGCCCCGAACCTAAAACCAAAAATGGTTTGTTTGTTATTGCATATCCCGGACTGAGAAATATGGAGGTACGCTGTCTGTCTTCTTCCAATGTCACATACGCCTCAAGCCTCATACTTACCTTCAGATCTCTGTTGGGTTGGGTATTGTTGATGATATTGAGTGAGAACGTCGTCGGCGCTATATCCTTCACTTTTTCAGCGAATGGATCAACAAGAACGGAAGCGTTGATGATATCCGCTTCCGTAATCACGGGGACGACAGTGATTGATTGACCAAAACTGAGTGACAACGAAAAAACGACAAGCAGCAGAAACACTTTTTTCATAACTTTTCCTCCTCCTAAACTGTATCCAAAATAGACTTTTCGGCCAGATGCACTGTGTTAATTGTCACGATGCATCCAAACTTCGGAAATCTTTAGGATTTCGTAAGATTCCATTAGCCAAAAATATCATTGTACAGTACGAATATCATAAAGCCGAGTAGGATCGCCATTCCCACCTGTTGAATACGAATCTGAATAATGTGGGGGAGTGGTTTGCGGGTGATCGCTTCATATAATAGTACTATCAAATGTCCGCCATCCAATGCGGGGAATGGAAGTATGTTCATCACCGCAAGACTGATACTCAGCAACGCCATGAAGGCGAGAAAACTCAATACACCCACCTCCGCACTACGTGTTGCCATCTGTGCAATGCGTACAGGTCCGCCGACCGATTTTGAAAACTCCGCTTTGCCGACGATCAACTGCCAGATCGATCGCGCAAATAATTGTGTTGCGTTGATCGTTTGCCTCACACCTTTCGGAAACGATTCAAACAATCCGTACTGTATCGTTACGATGGGTCCGGTGTATCTGATACCGACACTGACACCGATCAAACCTTCGGGCGACGGAGTAACGAGAATCGTTTTCAGCTCGTCGCCTCGTTTGATGAGGAGTGCAACTTCTTTTTCGGGATTCGCCCGGATGATCTTTATAACATGATCCTGATTGAAAACTTTTTGACCGTTAATGGAAACGATGATATCGTTGGGTAGCAGTCCTGCTTTTTCAGCGGGCTTCCCGAAAAGTACCTCGTTGATCAAAGCTTCTGTATGAGTCGGGACAATGCCGAATGTTGTCTCGGAGATGTCCGGGATATCGGAACGGGGAATCAAAATGGTTTGGTGCACTCCATTCCGTTCGATGGCTACCGATAAATCGTCACCGAGAAAATCAAAATAGATCGCTGTTTGTATCGCTTCCCAGTGCTCGATTTTTTTCTCGTTGATAGAAAGTATCCTGTC
The DNA here is from genome assembly GCA_016182545.1 of Ignavibacteriales bacterium. Classification (GTDB taxonomy): domain Bacteria; phylum Bacteroidota; class Ignavibacteria; order UBA10030; family UBA8401; genus SpSt-333. Next base: position 12,717 of record JACPGG010000096.1, on the reverse strand, counting down.
GCCGCTTTGCAGTCCAGCTTTCACGGCAGGAGATTCGGGGATGACCATCCCGATCTCCGTCGTCTGCATGAACTGGTCTCCCTGCACATAGTTGATCCCCCAGAATATTCCCACCGCAAGAATGATGTTCATGATAACGCCTGCAGAGATGACGATCATCCTCTGCCAGACCGGTTTTGCGCGATATTCCCACGGTTGCGGTTCAGTTCCCTGATACTCGGTATCAAGGCTTTCATCGACCATTCCTGAGATCTTCACATATCCGCCGATAGGGAACGCCGCAAGTCGATAGTCGGTATTTCCCTGCAGTTCAATGTCATCCTTCAATTTTCCAAATGTAAAACCGGTGATCTTGTTCCATCCAAGGACTCTGTTTCCCATACCGAGCGCAAACACATCGGCACGCATGCCGCAGGAAATTGCGGCGAGAAAATGTCCCAATTCATGCACGAAAACAAGGACGCCTATCGTGATGAGGAAATACAATGTTGTACTGATAAATTCCATAGTTCAGATTAATTGAGTTAATTGTTCAATGTGAATTCCCGCGCCCATCTGTCCGCTTCAACAATAGTATCGATTGAAGGGTTCGCCGATGAGGAATGTTTTTCCATTGCATACCCGATCATTCGTGGAATATCCATGAATGAAATTTTTCCGGCAAGGAATTTTGAAACAGCAATTTCATTTGTCGCATTCATTACTGCCGGGATTGTTCCGCCGGCTTTCAGCGCTTCATAAGCGAGGCGGAGGCAGGGAAATCGTTCAGTGTCCGGCTCGTAAAACGTCATCTCGCCGAGTGTCGGGAAATGGACGCGTGAAAATTTTGAAGCTGCCCGCGATGGATATGTGAGCGCGTACTGGATCGGGATCTTCATATCGGGCATTCCCAACTGCGCTTTCACTGATCCGTCGACAAATTCCACCATCGAATGTATGATCGATTGCGGATGGATCACTACTTCGATACGGTCCGCCGGCTGCCCGAAAAGCTTCCCATTTTCCAATTCGGGTGATTGAGCGCCTGTTCGATGGTTACGTTCCGCAACTCTTCCTTCGATTTCGTCCTGAACGGTCCGCCGGAAGCGGTAAGGATGATCTTGTCGATCTTGTTCGGCAATTCGCCGACAAGGCATTGAAAGATCGCCGAATGTTCACTGTCCACCGGCAGCAGGTCAACGTTGTGCTTTTCAACCAGCGGCATCATGATCTCGCCGGCGACGACCAGCGTTTCTTTATTCGCAAGCGCTATTTTTTTCCCCGCTTCGATTGCTTTGATCGTGGATTTCAATCCTGCAAATCCAACAAGTGCACTAACCACGATATCAACATCTGAACGTTGAACAATTTCTTCAAGTCCTTCATTACCGACAAGTATTTCTACTGTGTTGCCGAACTCCCTCCGGATTTCATGTGTACAATTTTCATCCTGCAACACCACACATTTTGGACGAAATCGTCGTATCTGTTCCCCCAATACCCTGGTATTATTATTGATGGTTAGATATGCAGGATAGAAATCGTCGGGGAATTGTGAAATGACATCTAGAGCCTGTTTTCCAATAGAACCCGTTGATCCAAGAATTGCAATTCTTTTTTGCACACACCGCCCATATTTTTCATGACATTTAGCAAAAACTTAATATATAATAGGCAAATATGCTTTTGGAAGCAATGCAATATCCGGAGTATTAGCAAAGAGATAGGGTGGATGGGAAAATTGTATACCATGTATATTAATATTTTTCTAATATAAAATAAGTATAATTTAACTTTCAAACTTGCCTCTTATCACGTACGTTGTGGTCAATGTTATTTATGTTCCATCTAAATTTTTTTGAATCATTATCAATGAATAGGATGACACTTGCATGGGTTTAGGCCAAACGATGTTGACAATAATGGCGTTGATGTTGATGGGACGGTTGATCCTTTCCATAAATTCTACAACCCTTGATGTCGGGTATACAAAAGATATGGCTGAGTATCGTATTACCGCAACCTCACTTGGCACATCCATGCTGGAACAATCTTCGGCGCTTGCCTTTGATGAAAGAACTGTCGACTCGGTCGCCTCATCCACCACTTCGCTTACGGTAGCTGCCTCTTTGGGAACGGACGCTACCGAATCTTCCGTAGATCTTTACGATGACATCGACGATTATAATAATTATATGAAATATGATACTCTGACTAACTCAGCAATATTTAAGACGAGAGTGAGAGTAGCCTATGCGAATGTTTCGGGCACTGACATTGTCACGACAACGACCCGTACATTCAGCAAAGAAATTGTGGTGGAAATAACAAGCGACTATCTTATCGATTATTCAGTGACACCGTCCAGAGCGGATACGTTGCGTTTTAAGCAAGTATTCAGTTATTGGTATTTTCGTTAATAATTTAAAAGCAGATCTATGGGCTCCCAAACTATATTAGATTTGATTGCGTCGACGATGGTTTTTGGCAGTTTACTACTTATTGCATTGCGCATTAATATGGGAACTGCTGAAAATATGCAAATGTATCGAGGAGACCTTCTCGTCCAGCAAAATCTGGTTGAAATTACAAGGCTTTTGGAATATGATTTTAAAAAAATTGGTTATTGCAAAGACCCAACAAAAATTTCCGATCCATCGCAAGCGATCCGGTATGCTGATTCAATCAAGATAAAATTTTATACAGACTTCCCGACCACTGCCGATCCACAGGGAGATGGCAACTTAGATTCGTTGACGTATTATGTCGGACCTACGAGCGAAGCGAGTGCAACACCGAATCCCAGTGATCGACTGCTATATAGAGTTGAGAATAACGCGACACCGGTCGGTGTGAATCTCGGAGTGACGGTATTCGATTTAAAATATTTTGATTCTTTCAGAGATTCAATCGCATCACCGGTGGTAAATTGTGGACTTATTCAGTATATGCAAATTACGATTCAGGTGGAAAATCTCGCTGCAACAGATACTCTTATTGTGAACAGAGCCTCTTTTGACAGACCGTACCAGACCGCTTATTGGCGTCAAGTTCGATTGGCTGCAAAAAATTTGAGAAATCGGTGAGGAGAACAATTAATGGGTAGAACATCTATCTACATGGTGATCGGATTTTGTGCGATCATGCTGATCACTGGAAAAAATATGTCGGATGTGGGTGTACAGGCGCTGGATAATTCTTTGTCGTACTATGAGAATACTCAACGATATACACTCGCGGTTGCAGCTGCAAATTTGGTATGTTCAAAAGTATGGGAAACCCCCTCGTGGACAACCGGGTACTCAAACATCAACTACAATGGCGGAACTTTTAGTGCGACCGTCACCGATTTGGGCGGAGGAAAAAAAGAGATCGCCGCTACCGCAACATATGGTAATTCATCGCAGACGGTAACGATTGTAATGAAACCAAGCAACTTTTCAAAATTTGCATATTACGGAGGGACAAGTGCGTCAGCTGCCGCGTGGGAAACCGGTGACACAGTCGGCGGACCGAGCCATACGCAGGGGAAATTAAAAACATTCGGATCGCCGGTATTTATGGGCAAGGCGACTTCATTGTCGGGTATTACAAAATCCGGTTCACCGGCGACTCCTCAATTTCAAGGAGGTTTTGAATCGGGTGTAAGTATCACCATGCCCAATAATACTAGCTATACAAATATCCTGACGGCAGCGACGAGTGGAGGGTACGGTCAAACCGGGGGGACGCTGTACTTAAAATTTAATGCAGACGGTACTATTAGCTGGAAAACTTCTGCAGCCGCGTCCTATTCAACACAATCGTTAAGCAGTTTTTCACCTAATGGAGTTATTGCTATCGACAAAGGGACGTTGTATGTTGAAGGAACTCTTGATGGCAGGGTTACATTGGCATCGCTTCGCACGAGCGGATCATCCGGGGGAACAACTGTCATAACAAATAATTTGGTGATGAAGGATGATCCGAGGTCGAATCCTACATCAAACGATGTGCTCGGCATCGTAAGCTACGGCGACGTTACAATTGCAGACAACAGTGCAACGCAATTTAATGTTCAAGCGACTATGTACAGTTACACCGGAGGGTTAGCGGTCCAAAACGGTACGTCACGCCCTGCAGGTACTTTAAGTATTTACGGCGGTATGATTGTTGAAAGGTTGTATGCAACATCCAATGGCGCGGCGGGTTCTGCCCGCAGAGGTTATAATTTGAGCCTCCGTTTTGACAGCAGGTTTAGCAACGATTCCCCTGATTACTTTCCCGCGACAGGAAAGTATGAGATCCTTTCGTGGTTTGAATAACCAATTATTCCGTACTGTATGAAGAAGGCGCACATCGATGCGCCTTTATTTTTGCTATTTATACAGGCATTCGCTTATATTAAACTATGAAGAAGTTCATCCGTATTATTTTTGTAAATATTTTTTTTGTTATTGCGGCATTTTCACAACAGGATCAAAACGCTTCCATGTACCGTCTTGCGCAGGCGTTTGAGCAGCAAGGAGAGTACGAGCGCGCACTTCAATTGTACGAAGACCTGTATGCGAAAGATACGAACAACTATCCGTATTTTGACGCTCTCCGCCGCATGTATGTTCAAGTGAAGCAGTACGGCGAAGCGATCCGGTTGAGCGATCGCCGTCTGCGGACAACACCATTTGATTTTACCTTACAGGCGAATATCGGAACATTATATGCCATGGCGGGAAAATCCGTCGAAGCAGAATCTGTCTGGAATTCCGTTCTTCAATCATCCAACAAGAATCAAATGTTCTACCGCGCGGTTGCAAACGAACAGGCAAATCAACGGCTTTTCGATAAAGCGATCTCGACATATCTCCGTGGAAGGAAGGATATCGGCGATGAGTTTGTGTTTGCAAACGAACTCGGGTATCTCTATTCGTTCATGATGGATTATCAGAACTCGACTCGCGAGTACTTGAAGATGTTGAAACAGAACGAACTGCAGTTTGATTTTGTACAGTCTCGATTGTCCTCCATTGTAACGCGGGATGAAGGGTTGCAGGCAGCCGTCAAAGTGGTCGATGAAGAAGTAAACTCCAGGCAGACGATCCCTCTCTTACGGATCCAACTCTGGTTGTCTTTGGAAGAACGCCGATACACTGATGCGTTCAGGGTAGCAAAAAAAATCGAGTCGTTGGTAAATTCAGGCGGCGTAGAGATATTCCAATTTGCAGAACGTGTCTTTCGCGAAAGGGAATATACTATCTCTGCGCAGGCATACCACCTTGCATTGAACAGCGGGCTTCCGGTGCAGCACAAACCGCAAGCGAAATTTGGTTTCGCGAGATGTATGGAAGAGTTGAGCGCACGAGGCGATTCCGCTGGGAGATCGCGGAAGGAGGGGAACATCTCCATGCTGGAAACTCAACCGACATTCTCCGGTGCGATCGATCTCTACGCCCAATTGGCGAAGGAATTTCCCTTCAGCAACATCGGTGCGAATTCACTGTATCGCATCGGCATGATACGCTATAAACAATTGTTCGATCTGGATGGCGCAATGAACATGTTCGACTCTGTGTTAACGATTTCGCCAGCCGGTCCGATGATACCGACTGTCCTTTCGACGATCGGCGATATCAATATTGCACAGGGAAAACTGGATGATGCGTTGAAACGATTTGCGACAATGAACAGATCGCCGTACTCGAATCAGGAGCAGCAATCTTTCTCGCAATACCGGCTTGCGGAAATACAATTCTTTAAGAATGATTTCGACAGTGCCCTTGCCACGCTCCAGCCGTTGACGCAGAACCTGAAAGCGGACGAAACCAACGATGCACTGATATTGCAGTATTTCATCACTGAAAATCAGTTCCAATTCCGCGATGCGCTGAAGCAGTTTGCGCGCGCCGAACTGCTTGCCCGTCAGTTTAAGATGAGCGAAGCGGTAAACGAATTCAGTTCCATTGTCGACCTGTATTCTGCTGCGCCCCTTGCGGACGATGCTCTTTTGAAGAAGGCGGAATACCAGATTCAACTGCGTCAATTCAATCAGGCGCTTGCGTCGTACCGGAAACTGCTGGATGATTTCAAACTGAGTACGGAAAAGGATAAAACGTACTTCCGAATGGGAGAACTCTATCAAATGTACCTGAACGACAAACAGAACGCGATCAAATCGTACGAGGTGATCCTGGAGAAATATCCTTTCTCGCTTTTTGTTGAAGAGGCAAGAAAGCGGATTCGAATGCTGCGGGGTGATGCTAGTTAAGGAGTGGAGTTGCTGAGTATTTGAGACATGCGGGGAATTATGGGAATAGATCTTGAACAGGTACGAAAATACTGTCTGAAGAAAAAAGGAAAGATTACAGAAGAATTTCCTTTTGATGGAGAGACGCTCGTCTTCAAAGTCTTCGGCAAAATGTTCCTCCTCACCAATGTCAACCAAATCCCTCTTTCGATGAACCTTAAATGTGATCCCGAGCGTGCCATCGAACTGCGGGAACGGTATCCAGCCATACAACCCGGCTACCACATGAATAAGAAGTGGTGGAACTCTGTCGATGCCGACGGATCGATCCCGGAATCATTGTTGTATGAATTGATCGATCATTCGTACGATGAGGTAGTGAAGAAATTGCCGGTGAAGTTAAAAAGTAAGATCCTTGTAGCAGCAGGTGCCACATCTCAAAAGAGAAAAAGCTAATCCAAAAACTCCCACGATAATCCGAACCGGATGTTACCGTCATACATCGGATAGACGGGAGCAAGCAAGTAATGATTCGCCGTCAGGTTCTCCCAGATAAAATGCACATATGCGCTGCCGATCTTGCCGATCGCAAAGAAATCCATCGTGCCGCTTGGTCCGAAACCAATAATGGATGAAGGCATCCACACACCTACCTCATCGTACGGTTTCATTCCTGTCTGTTTCGAGTAATATCGTCCCCGGATGCCGATCTTCAAATCCAACTTATCTTTCGCAAGCAATCCATGAAAATATACCGAACCGTACAGTGTGACTTCAGGGTACCAAGTGAGTGAAACATTGTTACGTACAATTGACGGTTGCTTCAGATAATTTCCGTTTCCTTCTAAATGAAATTCTCCTATCGTCAAGTGTGCCGATGCAGCGATTGCGTCGTATGAAAATTTGTTGGGAATGATCGGTGAAATTGTCAATAGAGTAGATGAGGTATCAAATTCGAGAGGATTCTTCTGAACTGTTCGGCGATATGAGATCGATCCGTTGAATACCGACGGGAGTGAAACCGAGCCGCCGATCTCCATAATGGAGTACGATTCCCGGTTCTGCAGGTTCGCCGGATTGAACAGGAATAAATTTGTAATCGCGTTAGTTTTCACACCCCTGTCATTTGCAATCTCTTCTGTAATTCCTGCAAACAAAGCAAGAGATGATGTAAGTTGTAATGTCGCTTCAGCGCCGGCGTGCACCAATTTATTTCCGCTAAAATCCCGCGCAACTGCAAACGGTGAGAGAGTGAGGAATGAAAGAAGAGATAGATGATCTTTTATACCGGTTGCAATAATCCTTTCCGACCCGATATCTTCGTAATTGACATACCCGTACACAGTGTTAAATCCAATCTGTGAAGTGATCTGAAATTTCACCCCATTCGTGATCGAAGCAAAATCTCGCTTTGTGAATATCTCATTTGTAACGAAACCTCTGTTCTCTTCATCGCGGTATTCTCTCAATCGATCAAAATGATACAACGAGAGTGTTGCAAGAACGGATGAATCGGCAGCCGGAAAGAACGCAGCTGTGATCGTGTAGTGACTGTTCGAATATTTTTCATATGATTCATAATTCTGCACTTCGGCTTGAAGTCCGTCAAAAATACTTGGCGTGTTGAAATAATCAATACCGCCGTGCAAACCGGTCCACGTCTTGTTATAGAGATAGAAAAATGAAATGTCGAACCAATCTGTGAAATTGTAACGCATTTTGCTTCGGAATGACCACGCATCGTCGTTGGAATTAAGAAAGCGCCCCCGGAAATTTTGAGATTCTTTGTTTGAACCGAATCCGTGGTGGGTCAAAGCCAGTGTCAGATTAAGATCGCGCGCAATATTTTGCGCAAAGAAAGCATCTGTGTGCGTATATCCCGAAACGCCCTGGCTGTACCGCAGATTCGTGATCGCCCGATTGTTGTCGTAACTCTTTGTGATGATATTGATCGCAGCGGCTCCAGATCTTCCGTCATAAAAAATCGATTGCGAATTCCCGATATATTCGATTCTCTCAATTGCATCGACAGGGATCAGCCACAGATTGAAACTACCCGTATGGAAATCATTGTAGGGAACCCCATCGATCATGATGGCTATATGCCTGTCGTAAAGTCCGCCGGTCATAATTTGATTTTGCTGACCCGGACTTGCCAGGTCACGCACGAACACTCCCGGCTGTACCGAAAGTATGTCGTATAGTGATCGATATTCTTCCCAGGTGATGTTTCCAGCCGTTATTTTTGTGAAGGTCGAATCAAATGGTCTGATCGATCCTATCTCGGGAATTGGGGTTACATATATAATTGAGTCTCGTTTGGCAGGGGATGCGACGGAATCTGTCTGTTCCTGTGAAAAAACAAAAGGGATGAAGAAAAATAAATAAAGTAGGGAGAAGCGGGAAACAGTCATATTACTCAGGTATAAAATTCGGTTCAGTCAGATGAACAAAATGGTCCTTACCGAAAAATGCCATTGCTTTTGAAGCATCAGATTCGTGTTCGAACAAACCAAACACGGATGATCCGCTTCCCGACATAAGTGCGTTGATGGCATGTAATTGAAGGAGTTTCTTTTTGATCTCACCAATGTGAGGGTGCGCAGCAAAAACGATCTCTTCGAAATCATTTTCAGCAGTGATCATGCACTGCATCGGCGATAAAGAAAAAGCGTTTGCAAGCGACGTACGGACAGGAAACGTTCCGTTTCGTTGTTCAGATAATGTTTTGTACGCCCACTGTGTCGAGAGATGAATTCCGGGATTTACAAGAACAATCCAATACGGTATTCCTATCTGAACATACGAAAGTTTTTCGCCTCGTCCTTCGGCATATGCAGTTTGTTTTCCCAAAAAGTAGGGGACATCGGAACCAATATGCAGAGCAAGAGTTTCAAGAGCGGTTTTATCGATCTGTTTGTTCCACACCATGGGCAATGATTGTAACACCGCCGCTGCGTCACTGCTTCCGCCCCCCAGTCCAGCCCCAACAGGAATGTTTTTTTGGATATGAATCGTAACACCTCGCGACGTTTGGAGTTTTTGCTGAAGTAGTTCTACAGCTTTCCAGCAAAGGTTATCTTTATTTGACGGAATTAAAGAATTTGAGACAGTCAACGCAATGGTATCGTTTTCACGGATCGTTATTTCATCTGATAAATTGATGCGATGGAAGATGGTTTCGATGTTGTGAAATCCGTCTTCTCGTTTGCCCACAATATGCAATCCGAGATTGATTTTTGCGTATGCTTTCACATTCATCATGAGGCAAGATACGAGAAGAATGCAGAATGAGCAAGGTTTGTGCTCTATGTCGAGGAGATACTTAATAAGAAAATTTTATGTTGATTTTTTACAGGGCTTTGCCTATACTTCAACGCATTAGAGAGGCTTAATTACCTAACTTACACTTGGGGACACTGTATGGCGCAGCCATTCAACATTCTGGTCGTCGATGACGAAGATGCACTACGCAATGTGCTGAGCAGTGAATTGCAGAGCGAGGGATATTCCGTCGTGTCAGCGGCGGATGGTGATGAGGCAATTTCAATACTTCAGCAGAAATCATTTGACCTTGTACTTCTTGATATCAAAATGCCGCGTGTGGATGGCTTTGAAGTATTGCGTTTTCTTAAAGAGCGGTATCCCAATACAAAAGTGATCATGTTGACAGGATTTGCAGATCTGAAGAACGCGATCGAGTCGAAGAAACTCGGCGCTGAAGATTTTGTCAGCAAGCCGTACGATCTTGTCGATCTACTGACAACGATCGAACGAGTGCTCTCTTCCGAGTAACCCTTCTACAAGAACATTTCTACACTTTCGAGCTTGCAGCGTATGGTGCGCAATCATTCCATTCTGGTCGTTGATGATGAACCCAGCGTCTGCTTCCTTCTGAAAGAAGAACTTTCTGAGCACAAAAAATTTTCCGTCTCCACCGCAAATGACGGCGCCGAAGCACTAAACGTGCTTCAGCAAAAACCGTTTGATGCGGTGCTGCTGGATGTGCGCATGCCGCGAGTCAGCGGCATGGAGGTGCTCCGATTCATCAAAGAGCATCATCCGACAACGCAGGTAATTATGCTGTCGAATTATGCCGACGTGAAAACCGCCATCGAAGCGACAAAACTCGGCGCGTACGATTTTGTCAGCAAACCGTATAATAGAGAAGAACTCTTTGCAACGGTGCACCGCGCGATTGAGCACCGCCGGTTGATGATCGACAATGAGTTGATGAAATACGAACTCTCCCGCAAGACAGGGGAGAAAGAGATCATCGCGCGCAGCGCCGCAATGAAATCTGTATTGACGACTGTAAAAAAAGTTGCCTCTAGCGATACATTCATCCATATCTATGGACCAAGCGGGTCGGGCAAGGAATTGATCGCTCATCTTGTACATTCCGAAAGCCAGCGGCGTGACCATCCTTTTGTTGTAGTGAATTGTGCCGCCCTTCCGGATACGCTGCTTGAAAGCGAACTGTTTGGACATGAGAAGGGAGCATTTACGAATGCCTATCAAATGAAGCAGGGCTTGGTCGAAGTTGCAAACGGCGGATCGCTTTTTCTTGACGAGGTAGGAGATATCAGTTCGTCGGTGCAGCCGAAATTGCTTCGCTTTTTGGAAACGGGTGAATTCAGACGTGTCGGCGGGACAAATTCCATGCGTGTTGATGTGCGTGTCATCTCCGCAACGAATAAAGACATTCAAGCGGAAGTGAAGAGCGGGAAGTTCAGAGAAGATTTGCTCTACCGCCTTAATGTTGTGACGATAAAACTCCCACCGCTGCGAGAGCGCAAAGAAGATATACCGTTATTGGTAGAATATTTTCTGAATCAGAAAATCAAATCGAAAGCGCCGAAACGGATCAACAACGACGCTCTTCAATTTTTGCTTAGTTACGACTGGCCCGGCAATATCAGAGAATTGGAACATGCCATTGAAGGTGCTATGCTGATGTCCCATGAAGATGAGATAGAAGTGAATGACTTCGTTTTGGCGCAGGCAAATGTCACAAACGACTCTTTGCCGTCAAAAGGAACTTCGATCATGACGATGGAAGAGTTGGAAAAGATACACATTGAACATGCGTTGAAGAAATTCAAATACAACAGAGGAAAAAGCGCGAAAGCACTCGGAATCACTGCTAAAACCCTCTATCTCAAAATAAAACGCTACAAGATCCCCATGCCTGACGAAAGCTGAACACTTATTCAGTTCTCTCCCATTTGTAACAATCGTTACAATTATGTAACATCATCCCTGTAACTTTTTCCTCTCTCTTACGAATATATATGCGAACATTTGATCAAGAGGAGGAGTAATGAAAACCAAACAGATTTTGACCACCACGCTGCTTATCGTTTCAATGGCTGCTACAGCATTCGCAACAACCCCCAAATCCACAGAATATAAAATCGACTGGCAAAAGGCTGAAAAAAATTATATCGTCGCCCTTTCGTCAGACAATATCGGTTTGCGTCACAGCGCAACAAATTATCTCGGAGAATATCGACTGAAAGGCGCTGTTGATCATTTGATCACGTTGTTGCGATCGGATAAAGTGGAGAACAATCGTATGGCGGCGGCATTAGCGTTGATGCAAATTGGTGAAAAAGAAGGTGTTAAGGCGGTTGAAGAAGCGTCATTGTTTGATGGGAGTGAAAAAGTTTCGCGGTTCTGTGAACAATTGATCAATGCGTCATCATCAAAAGATCTAAGTATGAAAAATTAGAGAGAATTTCTCTCTAATCTGAAGCCAGACTGTAGCGTTCGGTGGGGTCCGCTACATCTGGCTTTTCTGTTTTATCCCTCAATAACTCTCCTTGAAAATCGACTCACTTTTTGGTATTTTTGTGCAGTAAATTTTCCTCTCCAGCAACCAGCAGAACCAAAGGTTTACAAATGGCAAAGTTCCAAGGTCTTGATTACTACAATATAGATTCCCTCCTTTCTGAAGACGAAATTCTTGTTCGCAACACGGTCCGTGAATTTGTTGACGATCAGGTTATCCCGATCATCGAAAAGCATAATCGCGCAGGCACATTTCCTTTGAACCTTGTGCAGGGAATGGCTGAGCTCGGATTATTCGGTGCTACGCTTCCTGCAAAATACGGATGTGCAGAATTGAACAACGTTGCGTACGGACTGATGATGCAGGAATTGGAGCGCGGCGACAGCGGTGTGCGTAGCTTTGCTTCCGTGCAAAGCGGATTAGTCATGTATCCTATTTTTGCGTTCGGCAGCGAAGAACAAAAAGATTTCTGGCTTCCGAAACTCGCAAAAGGGGAAAAGATCGGCTGCTTCGGCTTGACAGAACCTGACTTCGGTTCAAATCCGGGCGGGATGATAACACGAGCTGAAAAGAAAGATGGCGGTTTCGTCTTGAACGGTGCAAAAATGTGGATCACGAACGGTACCATCGCCGATGTCGCTGTTGTATGGGCAAAATTAGACGGAGAGATCCGCGGTTTCCTCGTTGAAAAAGGATCCAAAGGATTTTCGGCGCCGGAAATGCA
>JACPGG010000095.1 GCA_016182545.1 Ignavibacteriales bacterium | reverse complement strand
TTTCTCTTTCTTCAGCAATTCGGATGCCGCCTTGATCGCTTTCCTTTTCCAGCCGATTTTATTGTCGGGAATAAAAAAAAGATCGCTGAGGAAACTGAATATTTTCCGTGTTCCCTCTTTCGGCATTTTCACCACTTCCTGTTTTTTATGCACAACGGAATTCGGATCGAGCGAGCTCGTGCGAATGATCTTGATGTTCAGTGATTCGATCTCCTTCAGCAGCGATTCATCTTTTGCATAGTATGCGGTAGGACCGATCGTCAACACTGTCGGCTGCCAGCCGAATTGTGGCAGATATTTGACGAACTTCAAAATACGTTGCACACCGCTGCCACCGAGAGGGGGAAAATAATATGCTATGACGAGTACTTTTTTCATTTATACAACGATGAGTTCTTTCGGTGATGTAGTCAAATTCTCACATCCTTCATTTCTCACAACAACAATGTCCTCAATTCTGACCCCGAATTTCTTCGGAAGGTAAATGCCCGGTTCAACGGTAACAACATTACCTTGCCGCAATTTTTCTTTATTTGTGGATGCCAGGCGGAGAGATTCGTGTATTTCGAGCCCGACGCCGTGACCAAGAGAATGTCCAAAATAGTGTCCGAATCCTTTTGATGCAATATGTCCGCGGGCAACGGCATCAATTGATCGAGCGGTTTTAGCTGCAGCAATTACATCAAGCGCGTTTTTTTGTGCATCCGAAACGATCGTGTAAATTTTTTTCATCTCCTCATTCGGTTTTCCCACGCAAACGGTTCTGGTCATATCCGAATGGTATCCTTCGTAGATACATCCAAAATCCAGCGTCAAAAATTCATTCATGCCGATCTTTCTGGAAGATGCCCGACCGTGCGGCAACGCGCTTCGTTCGCCACTCGCAATGATCGTATCGAATGCCTCTTTCTCCGCACCGAATTTTCTATGAAAGTAAGAAATTTCTGCCGCAATATCAGATTCTAGAACTCCCGGCTTGATCATCCCAAGCACTTTGCTGAACACTGTATCGGTGATGCTGACCGCTTTTCTGATCAAACTGATTTCATCATCGTCTTTTACAGACCGAAGCTGTTCGACTGACCCCCGGAGAAGCTTCAACGATTTCTTCCTCGCAAACTTCCTTAACTCCTCGAATTGCGTTACGGTGAGATGATCTTTTTCAATACCGATAGAATCAAGAGATGAAAATACTTTTTTCTTTGAAGCACGTTCCACCAGTGAACCCTGACCAAAAATCTTTTGATCGGCAACAACTTCCTTCTGAACCTGCTCCTTGTATCGAAAATCGGTAAGAAAAAATGTGGCGGTACGGGTTATGACAACAAGCGCATTCGATCCGGTAAATCCGGTGAGATACCGTACATTCGGCAGATGTGATGTTACAAATGCATCGAGCTCTTTTGTGAAGCGAACGGGTGCGCAGTGAGTAGTTCATTCCGTCAAACATCAGCCGTGGTAATTCGGCGCTTCTTTGGTGATCTTGATATCATGCGGATGACTTTCGCGCAATCCTGCGTCGCTCATACGAACGAACTTTCCTTTTTCCTGCATCACTGCAATATTTTCTGCGCCGCAATATCCCATCGCCGCCCGCAATCCCCCGACCATTTGATAGACCGTCGTATGCAATTCTCCTTTGAACGGCACGCGTCCCTCAATCCCTTCCGGCACCAATTTTTGAATGTCATCTTCGACATCCTGAAAGTACCGATCCTTGCTCCCTTCCTTCATTGCGCCGAGCGAACCCATACCGCGATAGATTTTATAAGTACGTCCTTCATACAGAATTTTCTCCCCGGGACTTTCCTGCAACCCGGCGAACAATCCGCCGATCATGACTGAATCAGCACCGGCAGCAATTGCCTTTGCGATGTCGCCTGTCTGTTTGATGCCGCCGTCGGCGATCACCGGAATTTTATATTTACGTGCCGCTTCAGCACATTCCATGACGGCAGTAATCTGCGGAACACCGACCCCTGCCACTACACGTGTTGTGCAGATCGATCCGGGACCGATACCGATCTTCACGCAATCGGCTCCCGCTTTAATGATGTCGATCGCTGCTTCGCGTGTGCCGACATTTCCTGCTATGACCTCAACGTCAAATTTCGTTTTCACTCTCTTCACCATCTCCAGCACGCCTTTGGAATGCCCGTGTGCAGTATCGATGACAACCACATCGACACCTGCATTCATCAACGCCTGCACCCGTTCAATCGTATCCGCAGTAACGCCGACAGCAGCACCGACACGAAGTCTGCCATGTTTGTCTTTGCATGCGTGGGGAAATCGTTTTTTCTTTTGGATGTCTTTGAACGTGATCAGTCCCTTTAACTTTCCGTTTTTATCCACGACCGGTAATTTTTCGATCTTATGTTTTTGAAGGATCACTTCAGCTTCATCCAATGTCGTTCCTGTCGGCGCAGTGATAAGATTTTCTTTCGTCATCACATCCGCCACTTTCAAATCTCTGTTCGGTTGAAAACGAAGATCACGATTGGTCAAAATGCCGACAAGTTTGCCATCCTCGACGATCGGTATCCCAGAAACGCTGAATTTCGCCATCAGATCGAGCACGTCACCGACTTTCTTATCGGCAGTCAGTGTCACCGGATGCATGATCATACCGCTTTCTGAACGTTTCACCTTGTCGACTTCTTCTGCCTGGCGTTCAATCGTCAGATTTTTGTGTATGATGCCGATTCCCCCTTCACGCGCCAGTGCGATCGCCATCTCTGATTCTGTTACCGTATCCATCGCCGCGGAGATCAACGGAATATTCAATCGAATATTTTTCGTCAGACGCGTGGAAACATCAACGTCTCGCGGGAGGACGTTCGATTTTCCCGGAATGAGGAGAACGTCATCATAGGTGATTGCTTCACCGATTATTTTTTTATGTTTCATTGTGATCCTTTCGTTTCAAAACGAACGAAGGATGCAGAGTGCATCCTTCGAGTGCGTACATCCCGTTGTTGTGTTCCAATCAATCGACCAATGTATTGTATTGCTTCTGTGTTCCAATCCAAAACCAAATAATTGTTTCTTGCTGTTGTATGCCTATCGCCCTGTGACGGCTGCCGATCCGCATTGAAATATATTCGTCAATTTTCAATAACCTCAGCAACGGGTGATTGGGATATTGTTTGATGATTGAAAAATTATTGTCGGCTAGTTTCTGTAGTGCCAACGGAAGCGCCTTATAATGATCCCAAAAAACATCCACCGCGACGTGTTTCATACCTCTTTGGATTTTCCATCCTTAAAATTCTGTTTCGCCTGCGATGCAGGAGCGCTGATTTTCTTTTCTTTCACATCGATCATAAATTTCTTATCCCAACTGTCGCCGTCGAATTCATCAAACCATTCGCGCAGCCGGTCTCTCTCATCTTTGGAGAGTGCGTAGATCAATGTCTGGATATTTTCAAGTTTTTCGGACATGATACCATTTCACTCTACTCGAAAGCGGCAAATCCGGTAATATCTTCACCGAGAATCAGCGTGTGCATTTCGTGTGTCCCTTCGTACGTTTTCACAGATTCAAGATTCGCCGCATGCCGCATGATCGGATATTCGTCAAGAATTCCGTTCGCACCGTGAATTTCACGTGCCATCCGTGCTATCTCAAGCGCATGATACACATTGTTCCGTTTCGCCATCGAGATCTGCGTAAACTTCGCTTTATTCTGATCTTTCAACCTTCCGAGTTGCAGGACGAGCAGCTGTGCTTTGGTTATTTCCGTTACCATGTGCACAAGTTTTTCCTGCGTCATCTGGAATGCCGCAATCGGTTTCCCGAATTGAATCCGGGACTTTGAATATTGCAGGGCGCTGTCATAACATGCCATCGCAGCACCGATCGCTCCCCACGCTATTCCATACCGTGCCTGACTTAAACACATCAAGGGAGATTTCAATCCGCCGGTTTTCGGAAGCAGGTTTGCCTCCGGAATGAAGCAATCCTGAAAAACCAATTCCGATGTTACCGAAGCACGAAGGGAATGTTTCCCG
>JACPGG010000094.1:64006-73751 GCA_016182545.1 Ignavibacteriales bacterium | reverse complement strand
TTTTTTGCTGGGCTTCCCTCAATAGTACGGCGAGTGTTTCTGACGACATCACCCGGTCGCCTTCCCGCCGGAGTAGATAAGTTTGAGCCCTTGTGACACTTTAAGGTCGTGATCGGCTTGTTCTTTGCGGGTTTCATTGTCGAGCTTCAACAATTCGATATTGAACGGATCGACCGAAAGTGCGTGGGCGATTTCGTCCAGCGCTTTTGTAAAATCTTTTTGTCCCAGATACTCTGCTGCCATACGGACATGGATACGAATGAGCCGTTCTTGTTCTTCGGGCGAGATGGTTTTCTTTTGTGACGATGCAATATTGGCATCGTGGAGCGTCACGACACGCTGTTCGAGTTTCAGAAGATCATCGTTCGCAGGGTCGAGCGCAAGTCCGGAAAGAATTTCGACAAGAGCCTTATCAAGCATATTTGCCATTAAGAAACTTTGCGCTTGCGCGATGTATGTCTTCACCCGCTGCGACTTCTGTTCCCATTGCGTGCTATGCTGCAATTGGGTGAGCACCGCATCGATATCCGATTGCACGGACAGAGTTTCTGGACGGTGCGGATCCAATTGTACGGCTTTGGTGATCACCTGTTTTGCATCGTCCACCTTGCCGACCGTCAACAACTCCCTTGCCGTGACCAGATATTTTTGAATCTCAAGATTCTGTGCCTCCATTGTCTGATGTTCATTCCAGCGGCGGGACCGATCCTGGATGGATTCTTTCAATGCAAGCAACTCGCCGTTCCGCTCATCGATCGTCAAGCCGGCAACGACTTCAGCGAGTGCTTCTTCAAACAATTCGCGCTGCAAGAATTCGGCTGCATGGTTCACATGCCGGCGGATAATGTTCGATTTCTCCTCAGACTCTTTCTTGTTGTGCTGATCTGCGAGGAAAAGATCGAACTCCTCCTGAAGCGCCTGTTCGTATTTTTGAATATCGTCGTTTAGCGGATCAAGGATGAATGCCTTTGCCACTTCGTTGAACGCTTTGCTGTACTGTTTTTCCCGGCGAAGCCGTTCCGATTCCAGCAAATGCTGCGTGATCCTGCCTGCGGTATCATCCTTGATCGTTTGTTCATTCTGGCAACCAGAATCTCCTGCTCCACTTTCCGGATGTCGTCATCGAACGGGTTAATGATGAACGCCAATGCAACCTCGCCCAATGCAACTTCAAAATGATGTTCGGCAAGGTATTCCCGGGCACGCTCAAGATACTTGCCGATCTTTTCTTTGTCCGCTTGTTTCCGTGCCAATGACTCGTTCGATTCACCTTGTAACACACGGTCGCGGTCTGCGCGTTCGATCCGCAGCAATTCTTCTTCCTGCTGGCGGCGTATCTGATCGTGAAGCTCTCTCTTCCGTTCTTCCTCTTGCTGAATATGCTCTTCCTGCATTGCAAGGATCCGGCTTTCGCATTGCTGCAGATCGTCATTGATCGGATCGAGGACGGTGGCACGGGTTATCGTCCGGAGTGCCTCTGTAAATTTATGCTGTTTTGCCAACAGGTCCGCATTCTCGATATGTTTCTTGATCGTCGCAAGGATAGCTTCCCGCTTCTTCTGGCGCTCTTCCAATTGTTTTTGATAGAGTTCCAGCTGCGTTTGCTGCTGACGTTCCTGCGTTTCAAGGATCTGATGTTCGAGTTTCAATACTTCCTCGTTGAGAGGATCAATGACGATGACAAATGCAAGTTCGCTCAGCGCTTCATCCAGTTTCCCCGCTTGAAAGAGTTCACTGACGTGCTGTAAATATTGACGGACCTTTTCTTGCTGTGCAAATTTTCGCTCCTCCTCTTCCCGCTTCTGCTTTTCCTCTTTTTCCTTCTGCAGAATAACTGTCTTTGTCTTTAATACCTCTTCCCTCTTGATCTTGTCTTCTTCCTGCTTCTTTACCCGGTCCTCTTCCTCTGTCCGCTTGTTCTCTTCAAGAGATTTTCGAATCCGTTCTTCCAGTTCGTGGATCTTGTCGTTGACCGGATCGAGAAGATATGCGCGGGCGATCTCGTCGAGCGCACGGTTGTATTCTTTGCGTTCAATATATGACGAAGCACGAGTAAGGAATGTCCCAATTTTTGTATCGATCGCATTGCGGCGAAGTTCTTCCTGTTTTGTTTTTTCTTCTTCTTCTTTTTTATGGAGTTCGATCGCTTTTTCTTGCTGCGCCGCAACTGTGGCACTGTGCTGCGCTTCGATGATCGCAAGATTCGAAAGGTGCTGCAATGCGGGAGTGATCTTGTGCTCGGTCGGTGTCTCTTGCGTGGTGGTTTCCGATGAGGCTGTCTTACCCTGGTCCTCCTTCTGCTTGGCATTCAGCAGCGTACGGACCCGTTCTTCATATGCCAGAGCGTATAAATGTCGTGAATCGTACGACCGCGCTTTGACGATCAAATCCAACGCCGTAGCGAGATCCCCTTCTTTCACAAGCTTATCTGCTTGTTTCAAAAGGAGCGCGACTTCCTTCAAGCGTTCGGACGCCGGTAGATTCGGATTTTCTTTTGATTCAGACATTGGTCCTCATGAAACACTCACTACAATCATAAATAATATATGCCCTTTTGTCAACACAACAAAAGTTTTTTTGTACCGTGAATGCTTGCTTTTCACGCTTTTTGTAGCAATGATTCGCCCGCATGATCCTTCAGCCGCTTTCTCATCGCATTCGCCCCTTGGTGAGACGGATTGAGGCGAAGTGCGAGATCAACTTCGAGTGTCGCTTCAGAGATTCTTTTCTGCGTCAGATACTCCATTGCTCGACTGAGATGGACTTGAACGACAAGTTCCTTGTCTTCATTTGCTTTCCGTTCGTCAATTTGACGCTGGGCTTTTTCGACCTCATCTTTAAGCAGCAGTGTTTCGTACCGCTGCATGTCGAAACTTAACGCATAATCGATCCATGCAAGGGCTTCGCCGTACGATTCGCGTGAAATGCATTCGCGCGCCGTTGCAAGGCTCTTTTTGATTGCGCTATTACGCTCGCTTGATTCCTTTTCGACCTGTTGACGTTCCTCGTACTGTAAATATTCCTGCTGGATCTCTCCTTCCAGAGCAAACAACTCTTCGTTCAACGGATCGTTGCGATATCCCTGTGCGATCTCATCGAGAGCCTCTTTGTACATCTTTTGCTGCTGCAGCCGTTTGGCGGAGAGGATGAATTGTTGGACGGCGGAATGACGTTCTTCGTCATGCCGGATCTCGTTTTCGGACGACATATCCTGAGCGAGCGACGGCGATTGTCTCCCTTTCCGTTTTACATCGACAATTTCCCGCTGCAGTTTCGTTATCTCCTCATCAAACGGATTGATCTTAAATGCCAGCGCAACCTGCGACAGCGCTTCGTCAAATTTATTTTGACTGAGGTAGCCGCGGGCTTTTGAAAGGCAGAGAAGCACCTCTTCCTGTTCTTTAATCTGCTTCGCTTCAAGATCGATTTTCTCTTTCAGTTGTTCCCGTTTTTGCTGCTCGATCGCCAGCCGGTGGAGTTCGGATTCCTGCTTACGGCGACGCTCGTCCTCCGCCCGCTTCCGTTCTTCTTCCAGATGGCGGCTTTCTTCTTCTTCTGCCGCAAGGATATTCCGTTCGACGATGGTAACATCTTCGTTAGTGGGATCGATAAAGTACGCCTGCGTTATGATACGGAGCGCCTCGGAATATTTTTTTTCTCCGAGATATTTTTCGGCACGAACAAGATGCTTACGAATACCCTCTCTGATGGCGAGTTTCTTCTTATTCTCTTCCTCACGTTGGTGTTGTTTCTGCGCCAGTTGCGCATTGTTCCGTTGTGTCTGCTCTTCCCGTATCTGCCAGTTCAATCCCAACACTTCTTCGTTGAGCGGATCGAGCACAAGAACAAAAGCAAGCTGGCTCATCGCTTCTTCCAATTTTCGTTCCGAGAACAATGCTCGTGCTACCTGTAAATACTCTCGTATCTTCTGTGCTCGTGCCTGTTTGTATGCATCTTCTTCCTGCTTCTTTTGAAGTTCTTTTTCTTTTTGCCGCTGCATCTGCCATTCTTCAAAGAGGAATTGCCGGCGTAGCTGCTCACTTCGTTGGTGCCGGCTGTTCTCGATCTCCTCCTGTTTTTTATATTCCTCCTGCTGTTCCTTGATCTCTTCTTCCAACTGCTGGATGCGTTCATCGGTGGGATCCAACATGAACGCACGGGCTATTTCGTTCAATGCGTTGTGGTAATCTTTTTTATTCTGTAATTCCTGTGCATGGGTGATGTACAAGGAAATCTTCTTCGAAATACCGACTACCCGCATTTCCTGTTCGCGCTGTGCTTCCTCTTCCCGCCGTTTGCGCAACGCCAGCATCTCTTTTTGCTTGTACGCGGTGACAGCACTCCGTTTTATTTCTTTGATCGCAAGTTCGAGGATCTTATCGAGCGTGGGGAGAAATTCGTTGATGATTGATTCCAACGATTGGGGTGTTTGCGAACCTGCGTCGCCGTATTGCCGCTGCTTGAGCAGGATGGACCGGACGTATTCCTCGTAGGCACGCGCGTACATGATGGTCGGATTCTTTTCGCGTGCATGCATGATCTCTTCGAGCGCCTTTTGTATATCCCCTTCGCGGACATTCTTATCCGCATTCTTCAGGTACGTGATGACCTCCGTCAGGTGTTCGGCGCCGATTATTTTTTGTGAGAGATTTTGCATGCGTCCATTCACTCAGGTTTGTTCTGAACAAAGAACCCCGCATTCTCTGGCGGGGTTCTTGCAGATCAGAACTTCATCAACGCTCCGGTTCCATGAAATTCTACTTGTTTTTTCCGCGGTTCTTTGCAAGCAATGCCTGCGCAGCACGCAACCGAAGACGCAGCGTGCTTTCTTCATTCTTTGCAAAACGATCGGGGGCGATCTCTTCCGCTGTTTTCAGAACGTTCTTATACGGTGTCTTTTTGTACGCTTTGCTCCGTTCGATCGCTTTTTCGAGCGTATGCGAAATTTGATCTTCGGGCATCGGTTTTACAAGGTAGCGAAAGACATTCAACTCGTTGATGGACCGTATCGCAAGTTGCGCGTCCTTTACTTCCGTCAGGATCACGGAAACAGTATTGGGATACTCGCGGCGGATCGTGTCGAGAAAACTGACACCATCGACATCGCCGAAATTGATATTGCTGACGATGACCGATACGGGTCTTTTTGCCATTTCCTGAAACGCTGCGTCGATCGAATTGACGCCGACGACATTGTATGAACTCTGATACTTATCAACAAGATGCTGCGTCTCTTCCGAACTGTAGTCGATGAACATAACGGTCGAGTTCTCTTCCTCCACTTCGATATGCACACGGCGGTCGGAAACAGGATGCTCCTCCGTTCCCGGTTCTTCCTGCTTTTGCATCTCTTCCACCTGCAGCCGTGTCACTTTATCATAAATCTCCACGCCAAGTTTCATGACATAGAGCATGAACTCACCCTGCCACGGTTTGTTGATAAAGCGGAAGACCTCACCGGCGTTCACCGACCCGATAATGGCATCCAGATCGGAATATCCTGTGAGCAGCATTCGTACCGTGTTCGGACTGATCTCTTTCACCTGTCGCAACAGTTCATGTCCGAGCATGCCCGGCATCCGCTGATCGCTGACGATCACTTTGATCTGTACAGATTTGATGATCTCCAGTGCATCGAATCCGTTCTCTGCAAGATATACTTTATATTTGCTCTTAAAGAGCATGTTGAGCGATGAGAGTATCATCGGTTCATCGTCAACAAAAAGGATATTCGCTTTTTCTTCCATAGTAGTACCTTCCTCTAAAAAATCATCCTACATTCAATTAATTTGCCATTACCGGTGCCGATTGCTGCTGTTGTTGCTTTCCGATACGAGGTTGCATCACAGGAATTCGCACGCTGAATTCCGTTCCGCGTCCTATTTCACTGTCAACCTTGATCGAACCGCCATGCTTTTCTATGATCTTGTAAGCAATGGAAAGTCCAAGACCCGTCCCTTCACCGATCTTCTTTGTTGTAAAGAACGGTTCGAAGATCCTTCCCAGGTGCTCGCGGGAAATTCCTTTTCCGGTATCGGAGATACGGACCACCGCCATATCGGGGTTGCCCGGTTCTTTATATGTACGAATAGTGATCGTACCCTGACCTTCGATCGCCTGCGCGGCGTTCGTCAACAAATTAAGAATGACCTGGTTGTACTGCGCAGGATAGCATTCCGCCATAAGATTCGGCTGGTAGTCTTTTTTGACGACAGCTTTGTTTTTGATGACGTTGTTTGCAATGACCAGTGTTGCATCGACCGCCGTATTGAGATCGATCTTGGAAAGATCCGCTTCGTCAAGACGTGAGAATTCACGGAGGTTCTTGATCAATTCCTGTATCCTCTCGGTTCCGACCAGCGCTTGCGACAACATCGTCTTACCGTCTTCCATCACCGTATTCTTTTCTAACTCAGAAGAAAGGTTCGCAAGTTCCGTAACTGTTTCTTCCAATCCCTCTTCGACACCGTTCACGAGCATGTCGAGAAGTTTACGGTACTTTTCAACCGCATCTGATACCGTCATATGGTTGTTGATCATCATCTCGATATTGTTCTTCACATACCCGAGCGGTGTGTTAATTTCATGTGCGAGGCCGGCGACCATTTGACCGAGCGACGCCATCTTTTCTCCTTGCACAAGAGCGGTCTGTGTTTCTCGGAGCTGACTGTTGGTCGTTTCCAGCTGGATCCTATGGTCTTCCAGATCCTTATTACGCTGCAGCAAACTGACGGCGATGCGGTTAAACGATTTACCGACGCGCCCCAGTTCGTCGTTCGTTTCCACTTCAACAACCTCGGTAATTTTTCCTTCATCCAGTTGATGCGCCACGGATTCAAGCGTCGACACCGTCCCGATCACCGAACTGTAAAATCCGCCCAACAGGTATGTTACAAGGAGCAGGACGATCGGCGTTGCGATAAAGAAGATCAAGCGCCGGTTTTCCAAACTTACGATACGTGCTTCAACAAGATTTTTCAAAATCGGAAATTGAACATCAAAGATCTCATACCCTGCATTTATTGGACGTTCTAAAATTTCCAAACTATTGCTTCGATTACTCCGGAGACTGTCGATAAGTATTTCCGATAGCAGAATTTCAATGTATTGATCTGTTGTAGATTTCAAATCCACATAGGAAGGCTCCACCAACGGCGCAACTGCCTGATTATATGTATTGATCCTATTTACACCATCAGCAATATCCGCCATCAGCGGTTGAACAATTCCGGTAAGCACCGTAAACTCAGTTCGTTGTTCCGGCGTCAATACAGGAACAACGGATACAATGCGCAACAAATTTTTCGATTTGCTCAATGCTTCGGTTATTTGCAGCGCTTTAAAATTTGTAATCTGCATCAGATAGTAGGTTTCAATATCGGAGTCAAGGGTAAGATTCGAGTTATCGGCAACGTCAACAACAAGTGCCAGAATATCCGACATAAGTTTGTTGTGCAGCTCCTGACTCTTGTCCATTTTATGCGTGAATGCGCGGCTCTTCAAGTTCTTCCAGTCGATCTTGATGTTTTTCCATTGTTCCCGCACTTCAAGCACATCGCCGTACTGTGTATCGACCGAATCGACGCCGAGGATCGCATTCTCGATCTCGCGTTGTGAATCCTTCATCATCTCCTGTGCCGATGAATCGCCAAGGAAGAACTGCAATGAATGTTCCCTGTGCAATTGTACTTTTTCCTGAAGTTGTCTCAGCGAGGTGTTATAGGAAATACCGGTCAGTTCTTTTGACGAGAAATTGATTGTGGTGTTAATACCCGTCGTTAAAATGTACAAGAGAAAACCGAGGGGGATCAACAGCAGCATTCCGACCACAACAAATTTCTGCCAGAAATTTAATTTGTTCATCAGCAGGGCTGCGGGGCGAAAGATTGTATCTCTCATGGGGACTCCGTGGAATTAGTAATACATATTGTTCATTAACAACTCTATGCTGCTATCCGTAATTTTTGGATAACGTCTACTATCTTATCGAACTCTATCGATTTATCGAAAAAGAAATCGGCGCCTTCTTCGAAACATTTTTTTCTGTACTGTTCCTGCGCATAATTAGTCAACACAATGACCTTCGACGAAATATTCCGGCTGCGGATATTTTTCAATACATGGATCCCGCTCCCTCCGGCAAGGAAAATATCGAGTATGATAATATCGGGAACCGTGGCTACAATCGACTCGGTGGCGGACAATGGATTATCGGCATAACCGACAATATTGATCGAACCGAGCTCGTTGAGCATTGATGTGAGACGATCGCGCACGATCTGAGAATCGTCAACAATAAACACGTTCAGGAGTTTGAGATGTACGTTCGTTGTCGTTTCCATACGACACGATAGTACTGAACAAATATGAGGAGAGGTATCGGACAGGGAATGAATATCGTGTAGGTGTTTGTCCTACACGCATACGGTCAATCGACCAATTTCCGTTGCATGGCGTAGCGGGTCAATTCTGAATTAGTAGAGAGGTGGAGTTTCTCAAGTATCCTCGTGCGATATGTGCTGACTGTCTTGACGCTGAGCGAAAGTTTCGTTCCGATCTCCGACACGGTTTTTCCCGATGCGATCAGCCGCAGCACTTCAAACTCCCTGTCGGAAAGCATCTGGTGAGACTCGGTGTTGGAGGGTTCCTGCACGAGGTCCAGCAGATGTTCGGAAAGTGCCGGGCTGACGTACTTTCCGCCGTTCAAAATTTTTGTTACGCCCTTCACCAGCTCTTCAGGGGCACTGTCTTTTGTCATGTATCCCATCGCTCCCGCTTTTATGACGCGCAACGCGTACTGATCTTCGGGATACATGCTGAGGATGAACACAGGAATTTTCGGCTTGAGCACCTTGATATCCTTCAGCAGGTCCAATCCGCTGCGACCGGGCATGCTGAGATCGAGGATGACGATATCAAAGGGATCTTTCTTGAGCAGATCGATCGCTTCGGATGCGTTCGACGCTTCGCCAAATTCGATACTGCGTATTCCTTCGGAAAGAATTTGTTTCAAACCTTTCCGAACGATCGTATGATCGTCTGCAAGTAGTACTCGTATCATACTCAAGGTGCGACGGTGAGGATCAGGATGTTGACTGCGGAATGCGAACACGGACAGTGGTCCCCTTATTCGGAACACCGATCACGTTCACTTCTCCGCCAAAAAAAGCTGCCCGTTCTTTCATACCAAGAATCCCGACCGAACGGGGGTTCGACAGTTCGTTGGGTGCAATACCGCGACCGTCATCGTCGATCAACATCACGATCGTGTTGTTCTCCCGTTTTAAAGTCGCGTGGACATGCTTTGCCTGGGCATGCCTCATCACATTGGTCAGCGATTCCTGAAATATCCTGAAGAACGCAGTCGAGCGTTGTTCATCCAGCTGAATGTCTTCATTGAGATCGAATGAGAATTGAATACCGAACCGCTCGCCGACATCCTTTGCGTGCCATTCGATAGCGGCGGCGAGACCGATGTCGTCCAAAATTCCGGGACGGAGATCGGTCGCGATCTTCCTGACTTTGTGAATCGTCGTATCGGTCAACTGCATCATTGATTTCAATCGCTGGCTCACAGGATCTTCGGTGGCGGAGAGTTTATTGGTTATCCACACAAGATCCATTCGCAACCCTGTCAGCGCCTGTCCGAGATCATCGTGGATCTCGCGCGAGATGTGTGTCCGTTCTTCTTCCCGTACAGATTGCAGCCGCACAGTAAGCGCGCGCAGTTGCTTGCGCGATGAAT